>CAYTNZ010000131.1:0-2878 GCA_964439285.1 uncultured Clostridia bacterium
TTTTCGGAGTATTGTTTTCAAACAGCCCTGCCGGGATAACTACTCCTAACGGCACGCTGTCTATTCCTTGGGATGCTCCCGGCGGATATCCTTATATGGTTGCATTCGATACCGAAGTGCAAGGAAACGAGCCCGAAAGAGCAAAGCAAGTAGGGCTTACGCTTCGTCGCTATCAGGCGAGCGGTTCTCACGATTATACCAGATGGAGTTCGGTTGAACCTACAAACGCTACTTATATAAACACGTCCGGTGTACAGTACGAAAGTAAAATTCCTGATTTTTATAAACCGGTTACGTTAGAGCAATGCTACGATACGAATGAACATTCTGTAGAAATAGAAATAAAAAATCTTTATAAATCGAAGGGCGACGAAAAAGACGCTGTTAAAATAGACGTTACGTTTGACGACGAACTTTGTCTTACGGTTATCGACGATATGCCGTTCGAGGGCGAAGACCTTGGAGAAACGATCGAATTGGATAAACGTGATGCCGACGGCTATATCGCACTTTATGCTTATGACGGCTTTAATACAAACGATTTGGATATGTGGGATTTTAAAGTGCACGTAAACAGTTTTTCTGTTGTATTCGGCGAAAGCAACGAGGGCGCGACTTATAAGCCTTCGAATAAAAAAAGCGGTTGCAAGAGCAGTATAACCGGCTCGTCGCTTATAATGGCTTCTTCGCTCGTTGCACTCTCAAATGTCGCTTTGGCGTTTGTATTAAGAAAAAAAGAAAAATAACGGGCTTGAGATTATGGAATATAGTTTAAACGGAAAATGGAAGTTACGGTGCTTGCAAACAGGCGAAATTATTCCCGCACAAGTGCCCGGCGATATTACCGCCGATTGTTATGCGGCGAAGATTATACCCGATCCGTATTTCGGAATGAATTACAAAGACGAGCGTTTTATTTTAGAGCGCGATTACGAATATTCGTTAGAATTTAACGCTCGAAAAGTAAATGATGACGAACGTTGTATCCTTTCATTCGGCGGAATAGACACTTTTGCCGAAATCAGTCTTAACGGCGAATTGTTGGGTAAAACCGAAAATATGTTTCTTCGTTATGAGTACGACGTAACGAAATTGTTAAAAGATAAAAACATTTTGTGCGTGCGTATGCGTTCTACGTTAAAACATATGGACGAAATCGACGCCGAAAAGTATTTTGCCTGCTTTAATAAAGAGCGTATTTTTGTAAGAAAGGCACAATGCCATTTTAGTTGGGACTGGGCACCGGATTTGCCCGGGTACGGAATTTGGGAAGACGTTACGCTTTGTTATCGTCCCGAAACAAGAATTTCGGAAGTTAGATACAGAACCGACTGTGAAGGAAACGTTTCGCTGTTTACCGAACTTAATTACAGTGTTCGGAAAGAAGAGTATTTTCAATATGCTTCTTCCGATACTTTGCGTTATACTATTGAAGCGGCAACGAATTTAGGGCTCGAAAAAGAAATAACTCTTGAATTTCCCGTAACGGGTGCAAAGAATTTTTGTAATCTTTTTATAAAATCTCCTGCGTTGTGGATGCCCGTAGGATACGGAAAACCTAATTTATATTCTTATAAAGTAGAACTTTTAAGAAACGGAGCGGTAGTTGACCGTTACGATGGTAAATTGGCTTTTAGAACCGTTGAATTAGAAGAAAAACCGATTTCGGAAAGTCGTATGAGCTTTCGCTTGAAAATTAACGGCGAGGACGTGTTCGTTAAAGGAAGTAACTGGGTGCCTTGCGAGTGCTTTACGGGAACAGTACAAACTTCGCGTTATGAAAAGTTGATAAAAATGGCGGCTGATGCCGGTATAAATATGTTGCGCGTATGGGGCGGCGGAATTTACGAAAAAGAAATTTTTTACCGCCTTTGCGACGAACTCGGGATTATGGTATGGCAAGACTTTATGTTTGCCTGTGCCGATATCCCCGAAACAGACGCAAAATTTGTTGCAAACGTAACTCAAGAATGTATTTATCAGGTAAAAAGGCTTAGAAATCATCCTTGTATCGTATATTGGTGCGGCGGAAACGAAAAAACAGGGTCTTGCGGACTTATGAAACAATACGGCGATAATTTGGTTGACGTTACCCTTCGCGGAATTGCCGAACATTATGACGGTACGCGTCCGTACGTGCGTCAAAGCCCGTCTTCGCTAACCGATAACGGTAACGATTCTGAAAGCGGCGAAACGCACGGTACCGCGTTTGACGTTGCTACGTTAAACTCTTATAACGAATTTTTACAAAATTCTTTTAATCGCGACGTATCGTTTGCAAGCGAATGTGCGATTATGGGGTCGTGTGTTCCGGAATCGTATCAAAATTTTGTTCCGAAAGAAAAAATGTGGCCGCTCGGAGAAATACAAGAGGATAGATTTAGCGACAATCCTTACGGCTCGCCGCCTATGCGATACGTAAAAATGCAACAAAAAATGTCTGAAATGATGTTTGGACCGTTTGACGATTTAAACGAGTTTGCCGTAAAATCGATGGCTGTACAGGCAGAGGCTTTAAAAGTCGAAATTCTTAATGCGCGCAGAAAACGTAAGCAATGCGGCGGATTTATGAATTGGATGTACGACGATATTTGGCCTACGGGAACGTGGTCGGTTATCGATTATTATTTGCGACCTAAAGCATCGTATTATACGTTAAAGCGTGAATACGCACCTTTTCGCGCGGCGGTAATATCCGACGGCAACGGCGAGTTTTTCGGATATATTATCAACGATACGAAAAAAGATTTACAAGTAGAACTTTCTTTCGGCGGCGTAACCGTAGACGGCGATTACGGACCTGTTACTCGTAAATCCGAACGTGTAAAAGGATATTCGGTGCTCGAACTCGGTAAAATGCAGGCTTTTGGTGACGTTT
>CAYTNZ010000132.1:0-2792 GCA_964439285.1 uncultured Clostridia bacterium
GGCGATTTCGCTCGTCGTTTTATATATTTCGGCGGCGTTTTTCGACTCGCTTTTCCATTCCATCGAAGAAGGTACTATCGTTTCGGGCGGAATTACTTGGGAAGGCGGAGTAATCGGCGGTTTTACCGCGTTTATTATACTTTCACACTTTATAGTAAAAAAAGAACGCGGAAAAGAGATTGAACTTTTTTCGCTCATAATTCCGGGGCTCGTACTCGCGCACGCATTAGGCAGAGTAGGTTGTTTTTTAGGCGGTTGCTGTTTCGGCGAAATTACCGAAAGTCCGTTAGGAGTGGTTTTTCCCGTAGACAGTCCCGCATATCAAATGTATCCCAACACCATAACGCACGACGGTAGTTTTCCCGTTCTCCCTACCCAACTTTTCGAAGCGGCGTTCGAACTTATTTTGTTCATTGTAATGACCGTCTTCAGAAAACGGTTAAAAAACGACAACCTTGCCGTTTATCTCGTGTTTTATAGCGTTTTCCGTTTTATTTTAGAATTTTGGCGCGGCGACAGCCGCGGCGCTACGGGATTATATCTCTCGCCGTCGCAGTTTATGAGCATTATTCTTTTTATTGCGGGAATACTTATTTTCTTATTCCAAAAAGGGATAGTATTTAAAAAACTCGCGGCAAAATGCAAATTATGGCAAGAAAACGCCGCAAACGACATTTACGACGCCAAAAAAACCGCCCTTTCACCCGAAAAAGCAGAGATTTTCGCACAGATAGAAATGCTTAATAAACTTAAAAATTCGGGTGCTATAACCGAAGAAGAATTCGAAGATAAGAAAAAACAACTTTTAAATAAAATAGAATAAATTTACGCTTTTATTATTACGAAAGCATTATAATTTCGCCGTTTTCATACGGCACACCGATAAAAAAGCAGTCGGCAAAACCTTTATGGTTTTGCCGACTGCTTTTATTTGCATATAAAAATTTTAAAAACTTTTTCGATATGAAAAACCTTTTCTTTACGTCGCCGATTTAAAAACAAACGATTTAAGACGGCATTTCGTCAAATTGCGAATTATATAATTCTGCGTAAAATCCGCCTTTTGCAAGCAATTCGTCGTGTGTGCCGCTTTCGATAATATCCCCTTCTTTCATAACCAAAATTAAATTCGCGTTTTTAATGGTAGAAAGTCTGTGCGCAATAACGAACGAAGTACGCCCTTGCATCAATTTATCCATCGCCTCTTGAATTTTAAGTTCCGTTCTCGTATCGACGGAACTCGTCGCCTCGTCGAGTATAAGCATAGGTTTATCTGCAATCATTGCGCGAGCGATGGTAAGTTGCTGTTTTTGCCCTTGCGATAAATTAACTTGATCGGATAGTACCGTATCGTACCCTTTAGGCAAAGTTTTAATAAAATGATGCAAGCCTACCGCTTTGCAAGCCTCTTTAATTTGCTCGTCTGATACGTTTTCGGTAGAGTATACGAGATTTTCTCTTACGGTGCCTTCGAACAGCCACGTATCTTGCAGAACCATACAAAACTGATTATGCACGTCTTCTCGCGGTACGTCTTTAGTAGGCATTCCGTCTATACGAATTTCGCCGCTTTGCAACTCGTGAAAACGCATAAGCAAGTTTACCATAGTGGTTTTACCTGCGCCGGTAGGTCCTACAATTGCAATTTTTTGCCCCGGCTTTGCCACCGCCGAAAAATCGTGAATGACTATTTTATCCGAATCTTCGTAACCGAATTTAACGTGTTCGAATTCTACTTCGCCGCGTACGCGATTTAAACGTTTTGTTTTTTTGCTTTCGTCTTCCATTTCTTCGGCATCGAGAAACTCGAATACTCGCTCGCCCGCGGCAGCGGCAGATTGCAACGATTGCATGGACTGCGCTATTTGCGAAAGCGGTTGCGTAAAATAACGAACGTACAAAATGAACGCGACTATAACCGAAAAACTGATAATGCCTTTCATTGTAAGCACAGCCCCTACGACGCACACGGCAACGTAAGCAAAGTTACCTATAAAGTTCATAAGCGGCATCATAAGCCCTGAAAGCGCGTGTGCTTTAAAGCCGCTGTCGTGCAATTTTTCGTTAAGTTCGTCAAACTCTTTTATTACTTGTTCTTCGCCGTTATACGCCTTGATAACCGTATGCCCTGCATACATTTCTTCGATATGTCCGTTTAGCGCTCCCAAATCTTGCTGGTTTTTATTAAAATATTTTTGGCTCTTGCTCATAATAGCCATCATAAGCGCAAACCCTAAAAAAGTAGAAAGAACGGCGGTTACAGCCATAATCCAGTTGGTTATAAGCATCATAACCAAACTGCCTAAAAACAGCACAATTTGAGAAATAAGCGTTCCTATGCTTTGGTTAAACGATTGCCCGATAGTATCGACGTCGTTGGTTACGCGAGAGAGCACGTCGCCCGTAGAAGTACGATTATAATACCACATAGGCAATCTGTTTATCTTTTTAGAAATATCTTTACGCATATTTTTAGAAACGCGTTGCGTAACCGTAGCCATAATCCAACTTTGCAAGGACGATAAAAGCCAACTCGCCGAATAAAAACATACGAGAGTAATTCCTATTTTCGAAATCGCGTCAAGCGCGGTTTGCGTATTTTCGCTCCCTATTAAAAACGCGTTTTGCATATGCTCGGTCAATTCGGATAATTTATCGGGACCTAATATCATCAATACGGTGCCGCCGATAGAACACGCGATAGCCAAAATAATAAGCGGCAAATATTTATTGCAATACCAAAGCAATTTTTTCCAAGTACCGACAAGGTCTTTCGCTTTTTCGCCGCCGCC
>CAYTNZ010000133.1:0-2783 GCA_964439285.1 uncultured Clostridia bacterium
TCCCGTTAGAAAATATGTAAATAAATCGGGAATAAACAACGCACAATCCGCATTTTCGAGCGCATTATTGCCGTTCAACTTCATTATTACAAGTTGACATAACGTATTAAACTTTTGAAAAGCAAGCCCTGCCTCCGAAAACAATTCTTCTTTAGACATTGTTTTTTGAAGTTCTTCAACCGCGTTTTCGGTATGCGAACTTCTGTAATGGAAAGGATTTGCAAGAAGTTGTCCGTCTTTTCCTATAAAACCGATATCGACGCCCCAAGTATCGATACCCATACAATCGACGCCGCCGAGTTTATCCGCTTTTATAATACCTTGTTTAAGTTCGTGATAAAGGCGCAAGATATCCCAATACAATGCACCGTTAACTTCGACGGGTTCGTTTAAAAAACGATGTATTTCTTTTAATTCGATTTTTTTGCCGTCGAATTCGCCTATTATCGCTCTACCGCTCGAAGCGCCGTAGTCGAAAGCCAAAACTTTCATATTATTTTCTCCTTAATTTTCAGGCTGACAATAAATTACCAAAGTTGTTCGTAAATTTCGATAACGTCGGCTTTGGTAGGAACTTTAGGATTGGTTGCCGTACACGCGTCTGCAAGCGCAGCGTCTGCCATTGCAGGAATTTTCGCACGATATTCGCTTTCGCTTATATTGCCGATTTGCGAAATTGAAAAAGGAATTCCCATCTCTTTATTCATAAACTGAATCCAGTTCGTTAAAGCGCGAACGGTTGTAATCGTATTAAAGTTTTGTAAACCTAAAAGTCTTGCGAGCGTTACGTATTTTTCTACTTGTCTCGGATAACTTTTTTGCATTTTAGAATGACTGTTTATGCCGCTGTTATACTCTATTATATGCGGCAACAACAATGCGTTCGCTCTACCGTGAGGTATATGGAAATTAGCACCGAGTTGATGAGCCATTCCGTGATTTAACCCCAAAGATGCCGAATTGAACGCAAGTCCTGCCAAGCAAGACGCTACGTGCATTTTACGGCGTGCGTGCCAATCGTTACCGTCAAGATACGCGCGAAGTAGAAACGCACCGCAAATTTCAACGGCTTTTTCGGCAAGCGCTGCCGAAAATTCGTTATTGTTTATACTCGTATACGCTTCGATAGCGTGAGTTAATACGTCCATACCCGTATCGGCTGTAATATGAGGAGGAACGCTTTTTACGAGTTCTTCGTCTAAAATAGCCTCGTCGGGTAACATACTCTCGGATACGAGCGGATATTTTACGTGATTTGCAGGGTCTGTAATTACAGAAAAAGCAGTAACTTCAGAACCCGTGCCGCTTGTAGTAGGAATTGCGATAAGAGCGATTTTTTCGAACTCGCCCATCTTTATTGCAAATTCTTTAATGGCTTTAGCCGAATCGATAACCGAACCACCGCCTACGGCAATCATACAATCGGGTCTGTAATCGATAACCATTTTTACGCCGCCAACGATTTTATCGATAGGCGGATCGGGAACAACGTCGTTAAATACACGATATTCTTTTTGAGTATCGACGAGAGGTTGCGTAACCAATCTCAACATTGCGCTACCCGAAAAGAACTTATCGGTAACCACCAAAATGCGCTTATAAGGTATATCGCGCAATCTGTCCATCGAGTTATCGCCGAAATATATTTTTGTTTTTATATCAAAACTTTTCATATTAAAGTCCTTATGTAACTGTTATAGTAAATAATCGGGAAGATTTGAACCGATACTGTTTATCACGTTAAATTTTTCTTCGTGAATATCGGAAGTTACGGCAATTTCTTCTGTTGCAACGCATACTTTTTTCTTTGCAAAAATATCTTTTTTTGCCGTCAAAACACCTGTTCCGTCCATTGAAAGAACTACGGCGGGAACGACGCTAAGACCTAATTCTACCGCGGCGGTCATACGAGATTTACCCGAAACGAGAACAAAATCGTCGCCTTCTCTCAATACGAATACGGGATGAAGCATTCCGTATTTCTTTATTGATTTTTTTAACGCATCGATATCGAACGAAACAGCCTCGAATTTAATTTTGGCAACTTCTAAATCGATTATCGCGTGGTTATAAGAAAAAGCAGCCTTTTTGCTCTTATTGTCTTTTTTGTTAATCGCGCCCGATGCGCGTTTTATACTTGCACTTCCTATAGGCATACGTTTATAACCTCCTCAGTAAGCGATAAATATTCTTTACTGCTTCTTGAACTTCGTCTGTACTTTCCTACCGGTTTACTGTTATCTTGCGCCCATTCTATACTGCTGTCTAAATGAATACAAGTATCGAAAACCTTTGCCGGAAGTTCTTTTAACGTTTCGATTGTTTGTTTAAAATAATTTTTTCTTCCGTCAACTTTGGTAACGGCAATTCCCGCAACTTTTAAATCGGGAGAAACTTCTCTTACGTCTGATAAAAACTCAAACATATTCGAAAGACCGAAAAGTCCCCAAGGGCTTGCCTCGACGGGTATAATCAAATAGTCGGACGCCGCTAAAATATTCATTACCCAACCGCCGAGCGTGGGCGGCGAATCGATTAAAATATAATCGTAAACGCCCGAATTTTTTACTTTTTCGATACACTTTTTTAAAATATATTCTCTCTGCCATTTCGAAAAAAGTTCGAACTCTATAGAACTCATTAGCGTTGACGAAGGAACTATATCTAAATTTTGATAATCGGTAGTATATATGTAATCGAAAAGGTCGGCTTGTTTTTTTATTGCCTGATAAAGATTTTTTTCGCCGCCGGCAATCTCCAACACTTTTTCTTCGTTAAAAATC
>CAYTNZ010000134.1:0-2710 GCA_964439285.1 uncultured Clostridia bacterium
ACGCCTTTTGCAACAAGAAAATACACCCCGTCTACACACGCGCCGGATATCGCCAAAAGTCCGCTTCGAGTAAAATACTCGACAAAAACCTTTTTCACGCCGGAAGGCTCGAACTTATACATAGACGCCTCGGTCGCAAAATATACGCAATCTAGCCCGATTGCAATCGATTTTTCTACGATTTTTTCTGAAAGCGCGACGCAGTCGGTTATCTTAAAATCCATTTGCTCGCCGCGAACGTCTAAACGCTGAATTCCGTTTTCGCGAAATATATACACCGCGTTTTCATAAGGAATAAGTGCGAGTACGTCGCCCTTTTTATCGGGAACGTCTATTTTTCCGCCGCCGTTTTTGCCCACGGTAAAATCAGAATAAGCGAGCGGCGCACTAAAACTCAATTCGCCGTTTTTATAAATCCAAAGCCGCTCGTAAGCAAAACACGCGCATTTAAAAGGCGGAACGCTCTCGGTTAAAGTAAGCGAGCCGTCGTCGTTTTGCAAATAAGTATTTTCTCCGTCAGAAATAAGCGTAACGTAATTACTACCGTCGAACACTTCGCAAACTTTAGGAACGTTTACGAACGTACCGCCGTACGTTTGTGCCAAATTGCCCGAATCGTCGATATAATACAAAACGTTGTTAGCCCCAAAAGCATACAACCTACCGTTCGCCGAAAATATATCTGCAAAAGATACGCTCGGGTGGCTCGCCGAAACGGCGAGTCCCCTTGCTCTTTTTAATTTATTTCCGACAACTACGTTTTTGCCGATTCCCGAATCGAATTCGTTTATCGTATAATATCTTACTGCTTTTTTGTGGTTTTTAAACGCTTTTGTCGAAAACATTAAAACCACCTCCGCATCTTCATAATGCCTCCCTTTTTGCCGCAAACGCTCGCCAAAGCGTCTTTATAACGCTTATCCCAAGTAACAGCCTGTTCGTATAATCCCGAAGCGAGCGAATATTCGCAAGCAACGCCGAGCACAACGGCACGTTCTTCTCCCGTTTTATACTCGCATTCGTCGTCGAGCGACTTTTTAGAAGGAATATATCTATAAATAAACTTTAACTTTCCGTTAGCGGTATTAACACCCGAAACCGTTAAAACGAAAGATTGACTCTCGTTCCCGTTTAAAACCTTTTCCACGTCTACGGGGCTTTTAGAAAAGGCAGTATACGGTACGTAGCCGTCGGTTACGACGATTTCTTGAACGGTTTTCAACGGCTTATAACAAACCGCGATTTCAGACTCTACCATATTGTAAAGTCGCAAAAGATTTTCGCATTCTTTTTCGAGTTTTTCGTCGTTTCCGTTACTTTTAAGATATTCCGAAATATCCGTTCTGCCGAGCAATACGGCAGAATCGGTTAAAATTTCTCTAACCGTCATTTAATTCTCCTTTCGCCCCGACGCGTATTACGCTTCGGTAATACCCGAAAGCATCGCTTGTCCTGCAGGACGCGTACAAATAAGGTCGGCATATTTTACCAACGTTGCGGTGTATACGGGTTTGCCGGCAATTTGCTTTAACACTTTACCGTCGTCGCCTTCTAACCATTTCCAATCGCAAAGTTGATGCAAACAAAAATCGTCGGTATTTAAAAGATACATAGTGCCGTCGGGGCAAAATCTATCCGCCACGATAGGAATACCGTTATAGGTCATCGCCTTGTATCCGCCGGCAAGTTCTTCGATAGCCACGTTACGCGAATTCACCGAAAAAAGTTTTTGCAAAGCGCGTTTTACGCCCCAACTGCAAAGTATCATATTTACACGACTTCCCGCGCGTTCTTCGAGCGCGTCTATCGCAGTTTGAATGGTTATTTCGTCGATTTCGCCGACGTCCGTTTGAGTGTAAGGAATAATCCATTTGTTAGAAGATTTAGTAATTCCGTACAAAGTAGCGCCGTTGCCGAAAATAGCGCCGAGCCCCGTAAGTTCGAGTCCTTTAGAGCCTTGAATACAAATACTCGCTCCCGCTTCTACCACGCCCGTAAGCGACGTGCCGTTAATAGTAATAGTGTTGGTTTCGCGGTCGATATTTACGATTTGTCTTGCCGTTGCGCCCGAAACCACGTTTCCGCTCGCATCGACAAAGTCTATAATCATACCCTCGGCAACGTTTTTTACCGAATCGAGCGTAATATTAAAGCCGACAACCGATTTAACGGTTGCAAGTTTACCCGAACCGTCGCCGAACAACATTCTTCCGAAATTAAACGAAGAAGAACGAATTAACCCCTCCATTTCGTCGTTTAAAAGATTAACGAACGCACCGACGTTGTTTTCGGACGCGCGAATAGCCTTATCGCTTATTTCGATAGTGCCGTATAAATTTTTTAAAGTAGTTACGAATTGACCGTATTTATTTCCAGCCGCCGAAGGCAACGCGCCGTCTTCGCTACCTGCGCCTATACCGCCGTTTACTCCGTAACGGGCAAGACATCTTACCTCTTTACCCCAAACGTCTTTAGTAGATTTTTCTATTTTAGCGAGAAAAGGATTAATCGACGTGTTAAGTTGCTCTGCCACAACGTCGAGATATACGCTTTTTAAAGCCTTGTCGGCTGTCGTCATTGTTACCATAAAATTAAATTCCCCTTTAATATGTTTTTTGATATCGACTTTCGTTGCAATACGTAATTATCTTTATTCACGAAAAAATAAAGCGTCTTTTTTTCGATTTGTTATAACCGTTTACGATAATTA
>CAYTNZ010000135.1:0-2634 GCA_964439285.1 uncultured Clostridia bacterium
GGGCGGAATAGGCAAAGCGTTTTCAAACGTTTTAGCCGAACAGGGTAAAAATTTATACTTAACGGGCAGAAATATTGAAAAACTCGAACGTTTAAAAGAAGACATAACACGAGAATTTCCTGCCGTTTCGGTAAAAGTGTGCCCTTGTATGCTGAACTTAGAAACGTCTCGCGACGAGTTTTTTAAAAAAATCGAGAGCGAAGGCGTAAAATTCGACAGGCTTTGTAACGTTGCAGGGGTAGATACGCAAAAGGCGTTCGATAAATATACTCAAGAAAAAATTGTTTTTCAGTGCAGAGTGAATTTAGAAGCGACTTTATGCGTTACCGAATTTGTTTTAAAAAATCGTGCGCCTTCGCTTGAAATCGTTACCGTTTCGAGTATGTCGGGCGTTTATCCTATGCCGTATTTTGCGATTTACAGCGCTACGAAATCCGCGCTTACGAGCTTTTTTTCGTCGCTGCGCATAGAGCAAAAACGAAAGGGCGTAAAAGTAACAACCGTCCTTCCCGGCGGCGTTTATACTCGCGAAGATATAATAAAAGACATAAAAGGTCAAGGTTTGTGGGGTAAACTTTCGGCAAAAAGTCCCGAATACGTTGCTCGAAAAAGTTTAAAAGCGGTTAAAAAGAACAAAAGAAAAATTATTCCGGGGTTTTGGAATAAATTTTTAGCCACCGTTCCTAAAATAATACCGCTTTCTGTTAGAATGCGATTTATAGCGCACAGATGGAAAAAATTAGAAAAAGACGCGTTTTAAAGGGGAAAATATGCAAAAGAATTTTATAGCCGCCTTCGACCAAGGAACTACGAGTTCGCGAACTATAATTTTTGATAAAAACGGCAAAATTATTTCAAAGGCGCACGTAGAATTTAAACAGATATATCCGAAAACGGGGTGGGTCGAGCACGATTGCGACGATATTTTTTATTCGCAAATCGAAAGTTATAAAAGCGCATTAAAATCGGCTAATATTTCGCCGACGCAAATTTGCGCGATAGGAATAGCAAATCAACGCGAAACGGTTATAGTTTGGGATAAATATACGGGAAAACCCGTGTACAACGCAATCGTATGGCAGTGCAGGCGTACCGCCGAATATTGCGAAAAATTAAAAAGCACTCACGGCGATTTCGTTTACGAGCGTACGGGGCTGAATATAGACGCTTATTTTTCGGCGTCGAAAATAAATTGGATTTTAGAAAACGTGCCTTTTGCGAGAGCGAAAGCGGAAAAGGGCGATTTGCTTTTCGGTACGGTAGATACCTATCTCGTTTGGAGATTGACGGGCGGAAAGGTTCACGCAACCGATTACACCAACGCGTCGAGAACAATGCTTTTTAATATCCACACGTTAAAATGGGATAAAGAGTTGCTCGAACTTTTTAAAATTCCCGATAAAATTTTGCCCGAAGTTAAATCGTCAGCCGCCGATTACGGCAAAAGCGTTGCCGAAATTACGGGCGCCGAAATTCCCGTTTGCGCGGTTGCAGGCGACCAACAAAGCGCGTTGTTCGGTCAACTGTGCGTTGACGAAGGCGACGTGAAAAATACATACGGTACGGGCTGTTTTTTGCTTATGAATACGGGCAAAAACGCTGTTAAATCGTCAAACGGACTTATAACCACTTTAACCGCAACTTTCGATAAACCCGATTATGCTCTCGAAGGCAGCGTTTTTATCGGCGGTGCGGTCGTGCAGTGGCTGAGAGACGAATTAAAACTGATATCCACGGCTGCCGAAACGGAAGAAATCGCAAAGTCCGTTTCCGATACCGCGGGCGTGTGCTTTATTCCTGCGTTCGTGGGGCTCGGCGCGCCGCATTGGGATTCGGAATGCAGAGGAATGATTTACGGGTTAACTCGCGGTGCGAATAGGGCTCATATAGTACGTGCGGCGTTAGAATCGATTGCTTTTCAGGTTTTCGACGTTGTGCATTCTATGGAACAAGACGTTAAAAAAAGTATACGAAAACTTTGCGTTGACGGCGGTGCGAGCGCGAATAACTTTTTAATGCAGTTTCAGGCGGATATTTTGGGAGCAGAAGTTTTAAGACCTGCCGCGCTTGAAACGACCGCTTTGGGCGCGGCGTATTTAGCGGGACTATATTGCGGCTTTTATAAAAACGTAGACGAACTTAAATCGCAAAAAAGTCTTTCGGCGGTTTATAAACCGTTGATGAGCAGTGCCGAGCGCACCGAAAAGTTAAGACTTTGGGAAGATACGCTTGCAAGAGAATTGCGAAAATAACTTTTTTAAAGTAAATCAAGTGTTATATAATAGAATTATCGAAATGTAAATTAAGGAGTGATTTTATGAGCAGGGCTGACGAAATTTTTATTGCTAATTGTAAAGATATTTTAGAAAACGGAGTGTGGGATACGGATAAAGACGTGCGACCTCGTTGGGAAGACGGAACGCCCGCTCACACTATAAAAAAGTTTTGTCTTGTAAACAGATATAATTTAAAAGACGAGTTTCCTATTTTGACTATTCGCCGTACTTTTTTAAAATCGGCTATCGACGAAATGTTGTGGATTTGGCAAAAAAAAGACAATAACGTTAATAATTTATCAAGTCATATTTGGGACAGTTGGGCAGACGAAACGGGTTCTATAGGCAAAGCTTACGG
>CAYTNZ010000136.1:0-2631 GCA_964439285.1 uncultured Clostridia bacterium
GCACAACTTGCGCGTATCCGCCGCCGGCAGCGCCGCCTTTAATACCGAAAACAGGACCGAGCGACGGCTCTCTTAACGCCAAGCATACTTTTTTCCCGAGTTTTCTCATACCGTCGGCAAGACCTATCGAAACGGTGGTTTTACCCTCGCCCGACGCCGTGGGGTTTATAGCCGTTACCAAAATAAGTTTTGCTTTACGCTTTGAAAAATCCCCTGTGATTTTAGCCTTATAACGCCCGTAATACTCTAAATTTTCATTAGGAATTCCGAGTTCTTCGGCAACTTCGCCGATGTTTTTCATTTTACATCTCTCGGCGATTTCGATATCGCTTAACATAACTTTGTCTCCTTTTTCCGTATAAGTAGATTTATTAAACTTTTACCGTACGATGAAAAGTTTAACATATTTTTACTTCGATTGCAATGATTTTTCGCATTTTTACGTGTAAAACGCAACCGATTATTTACGATACTAATTTGAGCAATCGTGCGGAAGTTTTAAATTCTCGCTTGCGCATACGTACACTCCGTCGTCTTTTTTTAAAAAACCGAAACGGCGCAAATCTACGCCCCATTCGTCTTTCGCATAAACGGTGCGCTCGGCTGCGTCTAAAAGTTTGTCAATCATCGCGCGAAGCATAAGTTCGGCATACGGCGTACTCTTTTCTATAAACAAAAATCCGTCTTTGTCTATTCCGCCGAAAATTTCGCTTTCGCCGTCACTGAGAGTACAATATAATTGATAACCTACTTTTATTTTAAAAATAACCGATAACATATATTCATTATATCATAAAATATCGTCTTTCGCAAAAAAACGATAGGCTTTTTTACGAAATTATGTTATACTTAATAAAAATATCGCGCGTTTCGGTATAACGGCGCGGCTAAAACTACGGAGTTTTAAATGGATGCGGCAATTTTACAGGCTTTAGAAGGTATAAGATGCGGCTTTTTAAACGTATTGTTCGCAATTTTTACCTTTTTCGGCGAGGAAACGTTTATCGTGCTGATAATCGCAATCGTTTTTCTTTGCGTTAAAAAATCAATCGGCGAACAAATGCTCTTAACGATTTTATCGTCGAGCGCGCTATGCACGATACTTAAAAGCGCAATAAGAAGAAACAGACCTTTCGTAAAAGGCACGGTCGAAAAAGTCGATATCGACACTCCGTTGGTTTCGACAAACGATTTACATCTCGACCAATCGTTCCCGAGCGGACATTCGGCTTCGAGCAGTTCGTTTTTCGGCTGTATCGCCGCAAATTTCAGAAAAAAAGCGTGGGTCGTGATAGTTTGCACGGTTATCGTGCTCTCAGTTATGCTTTCGCGTTTATATCTCGGCGTACATTTTCCGACCGACGTATTAACGGGTGCGGCGATAGGTATTTTATCCGCAATCGCTTGGCAAATTATATATACTAAGTGGTACGACAAAAGATTGTGGATATTTTTAATTATAGCGGCGCTTACCGTTCCATTTTTATTTATTACGCGAACGATGACTTCGTCAATGTACAAAATTTCGGGAATATCGCTCGCTACCGCAATAGCTTTGATTATCGAAGACAAATATTTCAATTTTCAAGACGCCGACAAATTATGGAAACGCATAGTGCGCTTTGCGATAGCGCTCGGCGCGGCGGGAATTTTATTCTTGTTGCTCGGCTTATTGCCCGATTGCAACGTCGTTTCGTTTATTAAGTATTTCTTTGCGGTACTCGCCGCGTTAACGGTTGCGCCTGTTTGCATAGTAAAATTTAATCTTTAACGGCTTTTTTATGCGCGCGAGAACTTTTCTCTTGACTTTATCGGCGCAAACAAGTACAATTATATATATGTTTCAACGTTTAGTTGAAATTTTTACAAACAACGGCGTTGCAGTCTTTTATAGATTTTATTAAAATGCGTCGTAACGATAAAATATTAACTCGAAGGTATAAAGATATGTCTGAAAAAAGAGCAGTAACAATGGACAAAATCGTAAATCTTTGCAAATCGCGCGGAATAATTTTCCCCGGCAGCGAAATTTACGGCGGTATGGGTAACACTTGGGACTACGGCCCCGTAGGCGTTGAAATCAAAAACAATATAAAACGCGCTTGGTGGAGAAAATTCGTTCAAGAAAGCGAAAATTCTTTCGGCGTTGACGCCGCAATTTTAATGAATTCGCGAGTTTGGGAAGCAAGCGGTCATACCGCGTCGTTTACAGATCCTAAAATGGATTGCAAAGAATGCAAAGCGAGATTCAGAGCCGACAACCTTATCGAAAACCATTCTAAAGGCAAAGTAAATCCCGACGTTTTAACCAACGAAGAAATGGAAAGTTACATTGCCGAGCACAAAGTAAACTGCCCTAACTGCGGAAAACATAATTGGACGCCTATTCGTACCTTTAACTTAATGTTCGAAACGTCGCGCGGCGTTACCGACGAAAGCCAAAATAAAATTTATCTTCGCCCCGAAACCGCACAAGGCGAATTCGTAAACTTTTTAAACGTTCAAAGAACGACAAGAGCAAAAGTTCCTTTCGGTATAGCGCAAGTAGGTAAAGCGTTCCGTAACGAAATTACCCCCGGTAACTTTATTTTCAGCGAAGTCGAATTCGAACAAATGGAACATCAATGGTTC
>CAYTNZ010000137.1:0-2584 GCA_964439285.1 uncultured Clostridia bacterium
CTATGCTATGGCGGTTAACCGCTCGCGTGCGATTCCCGACGTGCGCGACGGTTTAAAGCCCGTTCATAGAAGAATTTTGTATTCTATGAACGAAATAGGCTTGGTGCCGGAAAAACCCTATAAAAAGTGTGCAACTATTGTCGGTGACGTGCTCGGTAAATATCATCCCCACGGCGACAGTTCGGTTTACGACGCGCTTGTTCGTCTTGCTCAAGATTTTTCGATTAACCTTCCGCTTGTAGACGGGCACGGTAATTTCGGTTCGGTCGATGGCGACCCTGCAGCTGCATACCGTTATACCGAAGCGAAAATGAGCAAACTTGCTCTTGAAATGCTTCGCGATATCGATAAAAACACCGTTGATATGAAATCAAATTTCGACGATACGCGTAAAGAACCCGTAGTTCTTCCTGCAAGATATCCTAACTTACTCGTAAACGGTGCCGATGGTATTGCGGTAGGTATGGCAACTAATATACCCCCGCATAACCTTTCCGAAGTAATAGACGGCGCTATTGCGTTGATTGAAAATCCCGAAATCGATATTGACGAACTTATGGCGTATATTCCCGCACCCGACTTCCCTACGGGCGGTATACTTATGGGAAGAAGCGGTATAAGAAACGCGTACAGAACGGGCAGGGGCGGTTATGTTTTAAGAAGTAAATGCGAAATAGAAGAATATAACAACGGAACGCGTAGCAGAATTATCGTTACGGAACTTCCGTATCAAGTAAATAAGCAAAAACTCATCGAAACGATTGCCGACTACGTTAAAGATAAAAAACTTGAAGGAATAGCGAATATTAACGACGAATCTGACCGTCAAGGTATGAGAATAGTAATCGACGTTAAAAAAGACGCAAACCCGCAAGTTGTGTTAAATTCTTTATACAAACAAACAAAACTTCAAATTTCCGATGGTATTATAATGCTTGCGCTTGTCGGTACAGACCCTAAAGTTCTTAATATTAAAGAAATTTTAATCGAGTACCTTAATCACCAACGTGACGTTATTACAAGAAGAACCAAATACGATTTAGATAAAGCAGAAGAAAGATGCCTTATCGTTAAAGGACTTGTAAAAGCGCTTAACGATATCGATGCGGTAGTTAACATAGTTAAAACGTCGAAAGATAGAAGCGAAGCGGCTCTCAGACTTATTGCAGAATTCGATTTAGATGCCGAAGGCAAACAAGCAAACGCGATACTCGATATGAGATTGCAAACTCTTACCAATCTTGCGGTGTCGAAACTCGAAGCCGAACTTAACGATTTACTTAATCTTATAGCGGATTATAAAGATATTATAGGTAATCCCGCTCGAGTTGACGCTATTATTAAAGACGATATGCTTGAAATTAAAGCAAAATACGGACAACCCAGAAAAACGGGAATGTCGGTGCTCGAAGGCGATATCGAAGATGCAGCGCTTATTCCCGTTGAAGACGTTGTTATATCTCTTACTCATTTGGGATATGTTAAACGTTTGCCTATTGCCGAATATAAGGCTCAAAATCGCGGTGGAAAAGGTGTTACCGGTCATAAACCCAAAGACGAAGACTTCGTTGAAAATATGTTTATTACAAGCACGCACGACGACGTTATGTTCTTTACCAATCATGGTAAAGTATATCGCATAAAAGGTTACGAAGTACCCGAAGCGCAAAAAACGGCGCGCGGCAGGGCGATAGTAAACCTTATTCAACTCGGCGAAGGCGAAAAAGTTAACGCCGTTATTCCTTGCAAAGAAGGTCAAGAAGGCTTTATTGCAATGGCAACAAAAAAAGGTCTTATCAAAAAAACCGACCTTAAAGAATTCGAAAATATCAGAAAAACGGGTAAAATCGCTATTAGTTTAAACGAAGGCGACGAACTTGTTTCCGTTCAGTTTACTTCGGGTAGCGACGAAATTTTAATAGGAACTCATAACGGTAAATGTTTACGCTTCTATGAAGGTTTAGACGAAGAAAAAGGTACCTACGGGCTTAAACCGATAGGTCGCGATACTCAAGGCGTTAAAGCGATGGACCTTGATGACGACGATTACCTTATCGGTATGAGCGTTGTTAAAGAAGGTTACAATATTTTAACTATTACCGAAAACGGATACGGCAAACTTTCTAACGTTGAAGATTATCGTTTGCAAGGCAGAGCGGGTAAAGGTATTAAGTCAGGTCATTATAACGATAAAACGGGTAAGCCTATTTGCTTAATGTTCGTAGACCCCGCTAACGATATTATGATGATTTCTGATACGGGCATCGTTATCAGACTTCGTACAAGTGATATTTCGGTACTTGGCAGAGATACTCAAGGCGTAATAGTAATGCGTGTTAACGGTGGCGTTGTTTCGACTGTGGCGGCTGTTCCGCACGAAGACGAAGAAAATGTCGAGACGGACGAAAATGACGTTTTGAGCGCTGAATCTGACGAAAGCGATGTAAATGTAACGGATATCGAAAATGCGTCTGAGTCTGACGAACCCGAAAAAGAATAAATATAATTGAGCATAACTCATAAACGAAAAAGCGGAGTGTTAAATTCACTCCGCTTTTTGCGTTCAATGAAACTTTAAACTATC
>CAYTNZ010000138.1:0-2580 GCA_964439285.1 uncultured Clostridia bacterium
CTTGCCGGGGGACAGGGTAGCAGACTGTATGCGTTGACGAACAACATAGCAAAACCCGCCGTGCCGTTCGGAGCAAAGTATAGGATAATCGATTTTCCGTTATCCAACTGTATAAATTCGGGGATAGATACCGTCGGAGTATTGACGCAATATCAGCCTTTAATTTTAAACGAGTATATCGGAAACGGTCAGCCTTGGGACCTCGATAGAACTTTCGGCGGCGTTCACGTATTGTCGCCTTATCAAAAAAAGGCAAAATCCGCGTGGTACGAAGGAACGGCAAACGCTATTTATCAAAATTTGAATTTTATAAAAATGTATAATCCCGAATACGTTTTAATACTTTCGGGCGACCATATTTATAAAATGGATTATAGCGAAATGTTGCGCGCACACATAGAAAGCAACGCAAGTTGTACGATTGCCGCAATAGACGTACCGCTTTCAGAAGCGTCGCGTTTCGGTATTTTAAACACAAAAGAAGACGGCGTTATTTACGAATTCGAAGAAAAGCCTAAAAAACCTAAAAGTACGCTCGCATCGATGGGAATTTATATTTTTACCGCTCAAAAACTTTACGATTATCTCGAGGCGGACGAAGTTAATCCAAATTCTTCGAAAGATTTCGGAAAAGACGTTTTACCCGCAATGCTTAATACCGGCGAAAAACTTTATGCATACCGATTTGACGGATATTGGAAAGACGTGGGAACGATTTCGTCGCTTTGGGAAGCGAATATGGATTTACTCGGCGAACAACCCGTTTTCGACGTAGGCGGTTCGGATTGGAAAATTCATTCGCGAAATCCGTTAGCACCGCCCGAATACATAGGCAAAGATGCCGTGGTGAAAAATTCGATGGTCGCTCTCGGTTGCGAAATAGAAGGTACGGTAATAAATTCGCTACTGTCAAGTAACGTAATCGTAAAAAAAGGCGCGGTGGTAAAAGACAGCATAATTATGAGCGGCACGGTAATCGGCGAAAACGCAACCGTTACCTATTCTATTATCGACGAAGGCGTTACCGTTTCGAAAAACGCGAAAATCGGTCAAGAAAAATCGGAAAACAAAGGCATTGCCGTTCTCGGAAGAAATATCGTGGTTGAAAAAGGCGCACGCGTGGCGGCAGGGGTAATAACGGATAAAAACGTAGAAAAGGAGGATGAATGATATGTCGGCGATAGGCGTAATTTTTTCGAATATTCACGATGAAAATATACCCGAACTTTCGCACCAAAGAACTATGGCGTCTGTTCCTTTCGGCGGAAGATACCGCCTTATTGATTTTGCGCTTTCGAATATGGTAAATTCGGGCATAACTACCGTAGGCGTAATTACTAAAAGCAATTATCAGTCGCTTATGGACCATTTAGGCAGCGGAAAAGATTGGGATTTAGCGCGAAAATCGGGCGGACTTATACTTTTACCGCCTTTCGGTGCACAAGAAAACACGGCGTTATATCAAAACAGACTCGAAGCGTTAAAAGGCATTACAGGCTTTTTAAATCGTAGGAGCGAAGATTACGTGGTGTTATGCGATTGCGACGGGGTTTACAGAATGGACTTTTCAGACGTTATCGCGTATCACGAAAGAAAAGGGGCAGACGTTACTATGGTTTGCCACGACGAACAAATCGAAGAATCTTCGCGATATACCGCTCTTATCACAGGCGAAAACGACAGAGTTAATTACATAAAAATAGACGAAAAGGTTTCGGGTAAAAATAAATTTTACGTAAATATTATGGTAATAGGGCGTAAATTTTTACTCGATACCATTTACGATGCCGCCGCCAGAGGACTTAAAAGTTTCAGACGCGACGTTTTGGCTAAACATATTAAGAGCCTTAAAATTTACGCGTACAATTTTAAAGGGTATCACGCAAGCATAGATTCTATGGCGTCTTATTTTAAACATAATATGGAACTTTTAAATAAGGACTTGCGCGACGAACTTTTCGGAGCGCGCGACATATACACCAAAGTACGCGATTCCGCGCCTACGAAATACGGCGAAAATTCTAAAATTTGCAATTCGCTGATTTCAGACGGATGTATCGTAGAAGGTACAGTAGAAAACAGTATTTTGTTCCGCGGCGTAAAAGTAGGTAAAGGTTCCGTCGTTAAAAATTCGATAGTTATGCAAGATTGCGTTATAGGCGAAAACGTAAGGCTTAACTGCGTGATTACCGATAAAAACGTAGTTATTCGCGATAGAAGGATTTTATCCGGTTGCGAAATTCAACCGTACGTAATTCCCAAAGGTTCGCTTATATAATAAATATAATTAATTCGGAGGTTTTTTACAATGACTAAAAAAGAAGATGCCGTAACTAAAACAACTGCAAAAAAGACTTCGACGAAAAAAACAGCGTCAAAAACTAAAGAAAGCAAAGTAAGCGTACCTACGATAGAGGTTCGCGAAAGAAAAAAAATATTATTCGTGGCGTCGGAATGTACGCCGTTTATATCAACGGGCGGACTTGCCGAAGTTATCGGTTCGTTAACGAAAGCGCTTGCAAAAAATAACGATTTAGACGTAAGAGTTGTTATTCCTTTGTATTCGGATATAAAAGACGA
>CAYTNZ010000139.1:0-2553 GCA_964439285.1 uncultured Clostridia bacterium
AAATCGCATCAGCCGCCTGCACCAAAACCGCTTCGACGGTTTTAGGTTCTACATCGCCGTGGTGAGCCATAATAGCGTTTACTATATTATTGTTTTCTTTATACTTTTTAGCGATATCCGCACCTATTTGGATATGCGTGCCTTCTTGCTCGTGATCTACCGCTTTACCTATATCGTGCAAAAGTCCTGCGCGTTTTGCAAGATTCACGTCAAGTCCGAGTTCGGCAGCCATTAAACCTGCAAGATGAGCAACTTCAATCGAATGTTTGTAAACGTTTTGACCGTAACTCGTTCTGTATTTTAATCTACCCAAAAGTTTGATAATTTCGGGATGCAAACCAAAAATGCCGACTTCGAACATTGCGCTCTCGCCGCTTTCTTTAATTTGCTGGTCGAGTTCTTTTTTAACCTTTTCGACCGTTTCTTCTATCCTTGCGGGATGAATTCTACCGTCGTTGATAAGTTTTTCGAGTGCGATTCTCGCAACTTCGCGTCTTACTGGGTCGAAGCCCGAAAGAATAACGACTTCTGGCGTATCGTCAATAATGAGTTCGATACCCGTAGCGTTTTCGAGCGCACGAATATTTCTGCCTTCGCGCCCTATTATACGCGCTTTCATATCGTCGTTAGGCAACGGCACAACCGAAACCGTAATTTCGGACGCGTGGTCGCTTGCGCATTTTTGAATTGCAAGGCTGATTATTTTTTTAGCGGTATTGTCCGCCTCGTCCTTTGCTTGCTGTTCGATATTGCGTACTTGCAACGCTACGTCATGACGCGTTTCGTCTAAAATATTTTCGGTTAAAAGTTTTTTTGCTTCTTCTTTGGTAAGTTGCGCAACTTTTTCAAGTTCTTTAACCATCAAATCGTGCTGATGATTAATTTTTTCTTGCATCTTCTTAACTTCGCCTTCTTGACGTTGAAGATTTTTTTGTTGCTGCTCGATTGCGTCCGTCTTTTTTTGCAAAGAGTCTTCTCTCTTTTCGAGATTATCTTCTCTTTGCATCAATCTCTGTTCGAGTTTTTGCAATTCGAGTCTTTTTTCTTTAGTGTCGCGTTCAAAGTCGTTTCTTAACTTTAAGTCCTGTTCCTTAGCCTCTAAAATAGCTTCCTTTTTTAATGCTTTACATTCGTTTTCGGCGTCTTCAAGCATTTTTGAAATTCTTTGGTTAACGTCGCCGAGTTTTTTATCTGTCGCGTTTTTATAGATACGACGTCCAACAAAAAAACAAAGTACACCAACCGCTACAACGGCAACCGCAAGAACTATAATAACAACGAGTTCTACCTTGCCGGCAAGAAACAGGGAGCTGAATTTGTTGGTCATATTAGCCTCCTGTATTAAAATTTGATATCGATATATAATTTTTAACCGAATTTTCTAAACCCGATATACAAACTCGGTCAATATATATTTTATTATCGAATATATTATACATTAAACGCTTAAAAAAGTCAATGGTATGTTATAAATTTACGAGCGCTCACGCAAAAAAAATAGCGAGCACGCGGCATATTCGCGCACTCGCAAGCATTTTTTACTTTATTAACGATTACCTTCAAATTTTTCGAGCCATAATTTTGCCACGGCATCGGAAGGCATATTCCAATCTCCCCTCGGCGAAAGCGAAAAAGAGCCAACCTTTACCCCGTCGGGAGAACACGAACGTTTAAATTGTTGAGCAAAAAATCTTTTATAAAAATTAATAAGCCACTTTTTTAACGTTTGCGTATCGTATTTTTCCGAAAACGCGTATTGCGCCATATACAGTACTTTTTCGGGTTCTTGCCCCCAACGAATAGCGTGATACAAATAAAAATCGTGCAATTCGTAAGGTCCTACCAAATTCTCGGTTTTTTGCGAAATTTTACCGTTTGTTTCGGGCGGTAAAAGTTCGGGACTTATTTCCGTTTCGTAAACGTCTTTTAAAACTTTTCCGACGTCTTTTCCTATTCTTTCCGCTTCGTATTTTACAAGATACTTTACAAGCGTTTTCGGAACGGAAGAATTTACGCCGTACATAGACATATGATCGCCGTTATACGTTGCCCAGCCGAGCGCAAGTTCGCTCAAATCGCCCGTACCTATAACCAAGCCGTTATTGTCGTTGGCTATATCCATTAAAACCATCGTACGCATTCTCGCCTGAGCGTTTTCGTACGCGGCGTTTTTAATCTTTTCGTCGTGAGAAATATCTTTAAAATGTTGCAAAACCGAATCTTTTAAACGTATCGTACGCGAAGTTACTCCGAGCGAATCCATCAATTTTAACGAATTATCGAAAGTTTTATCGCTTGTACCGAAACACGGCATTGTAACGGCGATTATATCTTTTAAATCTTTACCTATTAAATTAAACGCACGAACGGTAACAAGTAACGCAAGCGCACTGTCAAGTCCGCCCGATATACCTATAACCGCCGTTTTCGAATTTGTGTGCAGTAAACGTTTTTTAAGTCCTGCCGCCTGTATCGCTAAAATTTGCTCGGCGCTTTTTTTATCTTCGGGAATAAACGGCATCGAAGAAATTTTTCTCGTCAACTCGCCCGCAC
>CAYTNZ010000140.1:0-2507 GCA_964439285.1 uncultured Clostridia bacterium
TACACCGTATCGGGATAAAAATACATATCAGCAAAACAAGTAATACCGCTTTTAACGAATTCGGCGATTTGCAACATCGTTCCCCAATAAACGTCTTCTTCCGTCAGACAATTTTCCATAGGAAAAATTCTATCGTACAACCATTTATCGAGAGGTAAATCGTCGGCAACACCGCGAAACAAACTCATTGCGGCATGAGTATGAGCGTTACAAAAACCGCTCATTAAAAGATTGCCTTGACAATCTATTTCTCTATCCGCCAAAAAATTTTCGTTGCGCCTTTTTTTTACTGATACGATATATTTTCCGTCTGTACATATCTCGCCGTTAAATATCGGCTCGTTCGGCGCCGTCATTATTTTTGCGTTAAAAAACCTTATTTTCATATTCTGCCCTTTTAATTAAAACTCTTAAAAATTGCCACTGCAATACAGTGGCAATCTGTTTTTTATTTCGTTCCGAACAATCTATCGCCTGCATCGCCGAGCCCCGGCAAGATATACGCGTGATTGTTCAATTTTTCGTCTAACGACGCTATATAAATATCAACGTCGGGATGCATTTTTTGCAACGCTTCAACACCTTGAGGTGCGGCAATCAAACAACAAAACTTAATATTTTTACAGCCCCTGTCTTTTATAAACCCGATAGCCGCCGCAGCGCTACCGCCCGTTGCGAGCATAGGGTCTACGACTATTATCGTACGTTCCGGCGCATCGGCAGGAAGTTTACAATAATACTCTACGGGTTTTAAAGTTTCGGGGTCGCGATATAAACCGATATGACCGACTTTTGCATTAGGTACAAGACTAAGCATACCGTTAACCATACCCAATCCCGCACGTAAAATAGGAACAATTCCTATACTTCTTCCGGCAACCGCTTTCGCTTTCGTCTTACATAAAGGCGTTTCAACTTCCACCTCTTCCAAAGGCAAATCGCGAGTTACTTCGTAAGCCATTAAAAGCGAAATTTCTTCAGCTAACTCTCTAAAATCTTTCGTGGTCGTATTTTTATCGCGAAGCATTGTTACCTTGTGTTGAACAAGAGGATGTTCCATTACATAAACTTTTGACATTAGTGTTTCTCCCTTTTTTTATTTAAACAAGTTATTTGCAATACTTGTTTTCAATCGCAGTAATTTTATCTACTCTCTTTTGATGTCTTCCGCCTTCGAAATCAGTGGTTAAAAACGCTTCTAAAATTTCGAGCATCAATCCTTCGCCGATAACACGCTGACCGAACGCAATCATATTCGCGTCGTTATGAAGTCTTGTATACTTTGCCGAATAGGTATCGTGGCAATGCGCGCAACGAATACCCTTTACTTTATTGGCAGCCAACGACATACCTATTCCCGTACCACAAATTAAAATGCCGTATTTGCATTCGCCGCAAGCGACAGCCTCTGCCGCAGGTAATGCAAAATCGGGATAATCGCAAGAATCGGTCGTGTTAGTTCCGAAATCAACAACTTCGAAGTTGTGTGAGTTAAGGTATTTTATAGCGGCTTTTTTTAAGTCGAGACCGCCGTGATCGCAAGCAATAGCAATTTTCATATATTAATTCTCCATAAAAAATTTATCGATGATTTTATCTACCGCAACAAGCAACAAATCAAACGTTTTTTTATACTCGCTTAAATCTTTACCGTACGGGTCGGGTACGTCGAAACCTGCGATATCGCGTATAGAATACACGTTTGAAAAATCGTTCAAAAGTTCTTTTTGCGAATGCGTCATACAAACCACGATAAAACTGTTTTCTATCAGTTTATGATTGAGTTGACGCGGTTTAAATTTTGAAAAATCTATACCTAATTCGGCAAGACACGCGGCACTGTTCGGATTTATGGCAACGCTGTCTTTTGCGAATATTCCCGCAGAAGCCGAATCTACAAATTTAATTTTTCTTTTTTTAATTTGCGCGCGCAATAAATATTCAGCCATAGGACTGCGACAAGTATTGCCCGTACATACAAATAATACTTTTCTTCTTTTCATATTTTCGCCTATTCAGCGCACGCTTTTCTTAAACGGTTCAAAACCCCCGTCATAACACCGTCTTTTTTAACGGGTTCTATTCCGATAATCAAATCGGCAACGTTTTCGCCTTTTCTTAAAAGGTCGTATAAACTTGCCGCCATATCGTACTCCGTATCGCCGAGATTTAAAACATATTCGCAAGGAAACAAATTCGCAACGCGATTTTCGCAAAGCACGTAAACCTTTTCGCCGCTTTTCGTTAACAATTCGAACTCGTTTTTTGCGACTGCTATTTCGTCGCTTTTATAAAGTTTCGTTTTACATTTCGGAGAATAATGTTTATACTTCATACCGGGCGAGCGAACTTGTTCGCCTTCTTTTTTTATATAAATTTCGCAACAACCGACAACGCTTTTTATCATCTCTTGCGAAACCAATCCGCTACGCAAAATGACGGGAACGTCGCCCGTTACGTCACACACAGTACTCTCTATTCCGCCTGAACACTGTCCACCGTCTAAA
>CAYTNZ010000141.1:0-2502 GCA_964439285.1 uncultured Clostridia bacterium
TGCCGCAAAGTCTGAAAAAGGCGAATATCCCGTTATAGTTTGCAATCCTCATCCTTACGAAGTTCGCACGGTAATCGAGGCGGAATGCGTAATGGAAAATCAAAATTGGGGCGAGGGTTTTATGCTCCCCGATGTCAGTATAAACGGAAACGTGATTAATTCTCAGCTAATAAGAGAGCGTTCGTCTTTAAATCTCGATTGGGTTAAACGCTTTGCTTTCGAAACAATTTTAAAGCCGATGTCGGTTACAAGATATTCGGTTTATATGAAAGAAACCGCCGCTCGTCCCGAAATTACGCAGTCGAACGAAGAACTTGTCGTAAAAAACAATTGCGGCGTAGAGATTAAATTCGATAGCAAAACGGGTTGCGTTTCTAAAATGTCTGTAAACGGCAGCGAATATCTGTCAGAAGGCGCGTTTAAAATACGTGTGTATGCAGATAACGCAGACCCGTGGGCAATGGGAGAGTGGCAAAGAGATAAGTTGGTAACAAAAGCGATAGGCGAATTTTCGTGTGCGGACGATAAAACTTTGTGCGACGCGATAAACTGTAAAACCGCGCCCGCAAGCATTCGTGTGGTAGAGGACGGCGAAGTTTTTACCGACATTGAAGTACTTACCGTTTTTAAAAACAGCAGATGCGAAATTACTTATAGAATATACAAAAATTATTCTTATATAGACGTATCGCTGCGTCTTTTGAATGCCGAATCGGATAAACTATTTAAACTTGAAATTCCCGTTGCTTTTAAAGGTAAATATATCGGACAGATTATGTTTGGTAAAGAAGAACTTTCGGGTAACGGTTTCGAAAACGTTTCTCAAAAATGGGTTGCCGTTACGAACGGCGATAAAACTTTGGGCGTTATCAACGACGGGGTTTACGCATCTTCCGAAAACAACGGTACGCTTAGTATATCTCTTTTGCGTAGCGGTGTATATGCGGCGCATCCTATAAATGATAGAAAACTTTATTCCGAAAAAAGAATTCCCGACAGATACGATAAGGGCGAGCGGTTTTATAAGTTCCGCGTAGGTGCTTTTTTCGAAGACGAACTTGACAGAGAGGCTCAACTTTTTGCCGAACAGCCGTTTGCAATGAATTACTTCCCGGCGGGAAAGGGAGAAATGCCTGTATCCGCGCTTGAAATAGAAAGCAGCGAATTAATTTTAACGTGTTTTAAACGTAGTATAGACAACGACGGCAGTTATATAGTAAGAATTCAAAACGGAAGCGAAAAGCAAAGAAAAACAAAATTGTACTTATTTAAAAAGTCTTTAGGCGAAGTTAATTTTGCTCCTTTCGAGGTTGTAACGCTAAGAATTTTAAACGGGCAAATGCATCGTTTAGAGCAAATGGAAATATAAATTCGGCTTTATCGAGCGCATACGAAATATATGTCAATAAAGTTTTACTTTTAAAAAGTCGGTTAATCGCTATATTGCAAAAACGCGTTTTATTACGTAATTTAAGGTTGCTGACAAAATAGTATATAAAAATCATCGTTTGCGAATCGCGTGTGGCAGGGGGCATTGCGTTCCGCATAGCGTGAGATATACGATGAAATAAATTAAAAATTTAAGGAGAATCTTTAACATGAAAAAGAAATTTTTCGCATTAACGATGGCTGCGCTTATGACTCTGTCGCTTGCATTTGGTTTGGCAGGCTGCGGAGACACTAACGACGATTTGACGAAAACCGACCCCGGACGTACGTCTATTAAGATTTGGGTTCAGTCGACTAATCAGGCAGAGTATTTTCGTTGGGTAAAAAAAGAATTCGAGAATAAGTATTCTACGTACGGGCTTTCCATCACTCCTAAAAATACCGACGATTTAAGTTCTCTCGACATTAAGTTTGCTGGAAACAGCGCGCCCGACGTTGCCGCAACTTGGGGCGGTATGACTGTAAGGGGGCTTGTTGCGGGTAAGCGTGTCGCAAAACTTGACGACGTTATTACCTCAGAAGTCGACGCAACCTTAAACGACGGAGCAAAGCATAATAAACTCGACGGCAACGGAACTTACTATTCTATTCCTTTACACGGTCTTGCTTCGCCCGTGATTTTTTACAACAAAACTTATTTCGATAAAAACAATCTCGAAGTTCCGAAAACTTACGATGAACTTAAAACATTGTCCGCCACAATCCGCGGTAACGGCAAACAACCTATAGCAGGCGGTTTCAGTACGTCTGATATGCCGCATTTTATGCAGGCACTTCATTCGAGAACAATGAAACCCGAAGACTATGCAAAAACTATCGGTTTTGACAGCGACGACCCTTTTTCTAACGACGGATTTACCGCAGGTTGGGAATATTTGAAAAAGTTAAACGACGATAAAATTTTAGCGGATAACATCACGGGTTATACCATTTCGGGTGCAAAAACAGACTTTGCTTTACAAAAGGCAATTATGCTTTCGGCTGTAAGTTTGGATATTGCGGAACTCAACGAGTCTACGACGTTCGAAATAGGCAGTTTCTTGATGCCCCCTG
>CAYTNZ010000142.1:0-2459 GCA_964439285.1 uncultured Clostridia bacterium
TACACCGGTCCAGCAGAGACAGCGCGTCGCGCATGCCGCCGTCGGCCGCCCTGGCGACAAACCGAAGGGCTTTTTCCTCACACGCAATTCCTTCCTCATCCGCGAGTTCCTGCAGCCTTGCCTCGATCGTGTCCACATCGATCCGGCGGAAGTCGAACCGCTGGCATCTGGACATGATCGTCACCGGGATCTTCGCCGCTTCCGTCGTTGCCAGAATAAAGATCACATATTCCGGCGGCTCTTCAAGCGTTTTTAAAAGCGCGTTGAAAGCGGAATCGGAAAGCATATGCACTTCGTCGATGATATAAACTTTATATCGGCAAGAAACGGGCGGATACTGTACCTTTTCTCTTAAATCGCGCATTTCGTTTACGCCGTTGTTCGACGCCGCGTCTATCTCGGTTATATCTAAATTCGACGAATCTGAAAGCGCTTTACACGCCTCGCAAGTACCGCAAGGCGAACCGTTTACGGGCGAAAGACAATTTATAGCCTTTGCAAAAATTTTTGCCGTACTCGTTTTACCCGTGCCGCGCGGACCGCAAAACAGATAAGCGTGTCCTACTCTGCCCGTTTCTATTTGATTGGTTAAAATTTTTACGATATGCTCCTGCCTGACAAGTTCGTTAAGCGTTGACGGGCGAAACGTTCTGTAAAGAGCAAGGTATGCCATTTTAACTCTCCTCTTTTAATTTTTTCTCTATCTTTTTTTTAGCACGCTGAATAGCGTTATCCGCGCTTTTTTCGTTTCTTCCCGTAAGTTTTGCTATTTCGGAAAGACCATGACCTTGAACGTACAAACTGATGCATTCGTATTCGCCTGCCGACAAATACGTTTTTATGCCGTCCATAAATTCTTTTAGCGACTCGCTTTTTATAAGCGCGTCTTCGGGGTCGTTTTCGGCGAGTATTTTTTCTTCGACGCCGTAATCGGTAAACGAAATATAATCGTTTAAAGGATTGTGTTTTTTGCGAGTCGCGCTTTTAACCGCACTTACGATACGCCTGTAAATACATAAAAACGCAAAGTTTTTAAAACTCATTTTACCGGGGCGAAAATTTTGTATTGCGGAATATAAGCCGCACATTCCTTCTTGAATTAAATCTTCCGTTTCGCCGCCTGCAAGAAAAAAACTTCTCGCAACGCTGCGAACCGCGTTTTTATAACGCTGCAACAACGTTTCGGTTGCCGAAGAATCGCCCGATTGAGCCAATTTTATAAGTTCTTCGTCGGTCATCTTCTTTGCCTTACCGCCTCGTACGCCGCAATGCCGAGCGCAACCGACGCGTTTAGCGAATTGATTTTTCCGTACATAGGCAACGATAAAACGCCGTCGCATTTTTTCTTTGTAAGAGCGCCTACTCCACTATCTTCGCCGCCTATAACCAAAGCCAAATCGCCTTTTAAATCACTGCCGTAAATATCGGAGCCATCGGCTTCTAAAGCGTATACCCAATACCCGTTCTTTTTAAGTTCGTCTATGGCGTAATTTACCCCTTGCACGCGAGAGATAAGAATATGGCTTGCCGCACCTTCGGATATTCGCATAACGCTCTCGTTTACCTGCGCGCTCTTGTTTTTAGGAATTATAACCCCCGTAGCGCCCGCACACTCGGCAACCCTTATAATACTTCCGAGATTGTGCACGTCTTCTATTCCGTCGCACACTATAACGAAACGCGGCTTGTTGCTCGGTGCTAACAACTCCGATAGATCGGTATAAACAAAATCGCTCGCAAACGCTATAACGCCCTGATGTCTGCCCGTTTGGCTCTCTTTATCGAGTACTTTTTCGTCTACGAATTGAACTTTTATACCCTTTTTTCTCGATTCGGCAAAAATTCTGCCGAGAGCGTCTTGCGCGTTTTTGCGCATTAAAATTTTATCTATGGTCTTGTCCGTTTTTAAAAGTTCCAAAACGGCGTTTTTGCCTTCGAATTTCATTTTATTCCTCCGATAAAAGTTCGTCTATGCGCGCGTAGTTGCCTATTAAATACAAGTAACCTATAACCGCTTCGAACCCCGTAGACGTATTATATTCCGCCACCGACGCGTTTTTGCTTTTCGTCGGTTTTTTAGCGTTTCTTCCCCGATGAAAAATTTCGTTTTCATCGGCGGTTAATTTGTTTTGAATTTTAAAAAGCAAAGCCGCCTGCCCTTTAGCCGAAACCTTTTCGACCGAGCGTTTTTGCAATTCGCCCGTTTTATAATCGGAATCGAATATAAGATTTTCCCTTACGTACAACGAATATACGGCGTCGCCGACAAACGCAAGCACTACGGGACTTAAATTTTTCGCCTTGTTTTCAGGCATTATTTCGTTAAATTTTATCATATACTAATTTATTATACCACAGTTACTTGTAAATTTCAAGCAATTAGCAAGTTTTCAGGCGCGCCATATGTAGGATTACAATAGATATGAGACAAAAGGCATAAAAAAAGATAGCGAAAAGAT
>CAYTNZ010000143.1:0-2457 GCA_964439285.1 uncultured Clostridia bacterium
AAGCCAAGGCGCAAGAAAGGGTAGCCGATTTTTGTTCGGGCAGCGGAATAGTGGGGCTGCATTTTTATGCTCTTAATCAAAAAATAGAAAGCGTAACTCTTTTCGAAATGCAAAAAGAACTTTCCGATATGAGTGAACGCACCGTAAAACTCAATAATTTAAAAAATTTTAACGTCGTAAACTGCAAATTGCAAGAAATAGGAAAAGAATACGACGATAAGTTTTCGCTTATATTGGTGAATCCGCCGTACGAAACGGGCGGATTTAACAACGACGATTACAAAAAAGCGATTTGTCGTAAAGAGATAACTATAATGCTATCCGAAATTATAGAAATCGCTTACAGAAAACTTAAATTCGGCGGCAGGCTCGCTTTAATAAACCGCGCCGACAGAGTGGGTGAAGTATTGTATTTAATGAAAGCGAGAGGAATAGAGCCCAAGCGTTTGCAATTCGTAAAAGGCACGAAAGGCGCAAAACCCTATCTTTTAATGGTAGAAGGCACTAAGGGCGGAAAACAAGGCGTTGACGTTTTGCCTGATATTGTAAACTAATTAAAATAAATGTAGAAATTAAGACGCCGTTTTTTAGGCGACTTAAAAACGGCAAAGTATAAAAATAAAAACGCGCATAAAGCGCAAAGAGATAACAAAATGGTATATTTGGTAGCAACCCCGATAGGCAATTTAAAAGATATTACGTTTCGCGCGTTAGAAGTTTTAAAAGAAGTTGATTGTATTTTTTGCGAAGATACTCGTCATTCGTTAAAACTTTTAAACTATTACGAAATAAAAAAGCCGCTTTACGCTCTGCATAAATTCAACGAGAGCGCGGCGGCTGAAAAAGTTGTAGAAATGGCTAAAAACGGCAAAAACGTAGCCGTCGTATCCGATGCGGGCACGCCTGTAATTTCGGATCCCGGCAACGTGCTTTGCCAAGTTTTAAAAAGAGAAAATATAGAGTATACTTTAATCCCCGGCGCTTGCGCGTTCGTGGCTGCGCTCGTGCTTTCCGCTTTCCCTGCCGAAAGATTTACGTTTATCGGCTTTTTAAGGGGCAAAAAAAGCGAAAAGTTAAGCCTTTTAAAAGAATACGAAAACGAACGCGGCACGCTTATTTTTTATAGCGCGCCGCAAGACGTCGATAGCGACGTTGCGCTTTTAAATCAAGCGTTCGGCGATAGAGAAGCCTGTGCCGTAAGAGAAATTACGAAAATTCACGAAAGCGCAGAGCATTTTAATTTAAAAGACGGGCTTTCGGGCGAAAAACGCGGCGAATACGTTTTGCTCGTAAAAGGCGCGGAGAAAAAAGAGTGTTCGCTAAACTCTCTTTCGGTTGCCGAACACGTGGCGTATTATACGGCGCAAGGCTTGGATAAAAAAGACGCGTTAAAACGCGCCGCAAAAGACAGGGGCGTGTCTAAAAGCGAACTTTACAAAGTTATGTTAGACGATAAGGAGTAAAAATGAAATACGTTTTAGTTACGGGCGCATACGGCGGAATGGGGCGAAAAACGGTAGAAGAGTTGGCAAATAACGGTTATATCGTTTTCGCGCTCGATAAAAACGTAGCCGAAAAACAAAAAAACGTTATACCTGTTTCGGCTGATTTGACAGACGTTTCGAGTATTAAAGCCGCGTTCGAAAGGGTTAAAGCGGAAACAAACAAATTATTCGCAATAATTCATTTTGCGGGCGTGTATATGTTAGATTCGTTAATAGAAATGCCCGACGAAGATTTCGAAAAAATTTTTAAAATAAATGTTTTTGCCGCTTTTTACGTTAATAAAATTTTTAAGCCGCTACTTAAAAGCGGCAGTAGGATAGTGATAATCACAAGCGAACTTGCGCCGCTCGACCCGTTACCGTTTACGGGAGTTTACGCCGTAACTAAAGGCGCGCTCGATAAATACGCTTATTCTTTAAAAATGGAATTGCAACTTTTGGGCGTTTTCGTTTCGGTTATTCGCGCGGGGGCTGTTTCTACGGGAATGCTCGGCGTGTCAACCGACGCTTTAGAGCGTTTTTGCGAAAAAACGACGAATTATAAATGCAACGCGGCAAAGTTTCGTCAAATTGTAAACAGCGTCGAGGCTAAAAGCGTTCCGCCTGAAAAAATAGCACGAAAAACGCTTAAAATAATACAAAATAAAAAGCCGAAATTTATTTATAACGTTAACAGAAATAAATTGTTGCTTATTTTAAACGCTTTGCCTAAAAAAATTCAGTTAGGAGCAATTAAAAAAATTTTAAAAAGCAACGATTTATAATCTTTTGCCGACAGAGAAAAGGTTTACTTAGTAGAAAACTTCGTTTGCCGAGCCGAATTTTCGGCGAACAAAGGGGGCTAAAACTCACGGAAAATTATTTAACTCTTTTGAAAAATTTTCGTGAACACTTTTAAATAATTTACTGTTTTTCCCAAAACCACGCTTTTGGGAAAAAGCACCTTGTTTGC
>CAYTNZ010000144.1:0-2457 GCA_964439285.1 uncultured Clostridia bacterium
TATATTCGTGAAAAATATAATCGTAAACGGGACGCGGCGTATTGCTTTCGAATCCGGCGTAGTTTCTGCCGTCGTTAAAAGGCATATATTCCATATAACCTTCGGCAGCCGCCGATTCGCAACCTACGCTTACCTTTCCCTTTTTGCCCGCTTTTTCGATAATTCGATTCACGTCTTGCAACAATTTTTGAGTATCGTTTACAAGCCATTTACCCGGCGTTATCGGATGCCCGTGCGAGCGAGAATAGCAAATAGAAGGCGTTCCGCCGAGATTTTGGTCGAAATACTGTATGTAATCGACGTTGCCCTCGTTTATTATATTATCTATTTCGCTTAAAACTATTTCGCGAGCCTTATCGGTATGAATACACATATCGTAGCCCCAACGTATATTGCCGTTGCATATCGCCGCGCGGGTCAGTTGTTGGCTCGGACCTTTCGCCATAATGCTTTCTAAATTTTCTCTTTCGAAAAGTTCGCGTGTGTTGTAGGTAGGGTCTACTATGCTCTCTTCAGTCCAAGCCGTTCCGCTGCAATAAACGCCTACGAGTTGATTATCGTCGTGAAGTTTTTTAACGAATTCCAAAAAATTGTTTTTATCGCCGTAAGGCGGCCAAACGTACGGCGGTGCCCACGGAGCACTACCTTCCCAATGGCAAAGAAGTACTAAAAGTTTCGAGTTTAGCGTTTTCGAAAGTTCTTTTAAATACGGCAATGCGTTGGTGTAAGGATAATACATATTAGGCTTCATTTGCCCTATGTCTTCGTCGCCGCGAACGGGATAGATAACCACTACGGGATTTTCTTGCACCCAATAAGGAATTACGTCGTTATCGGCGAGTTTTTTATAATTTTTAAGCCAAGCGTTTTCGGCAAACTCGCGATAAATTTCGGCGGCGTCCGCCCAATCTCCGTTAAACGTTTGATAAACGACGGGATACGGATACTCGAAACAAGTATTGTCTTCAAGCCCGGGAAGAAGTTTGTTTTCGACTCTCACGCCACCGTCTTCGAGATACGCGTCAAAAACTTTATAGTTGCGTTCGGCATCGTGCGCGCCGAAATACAATCCTTCGTTTCCGTCATAGTACGCCTGAAATTGTAGCGAAGTAGGTCCGGGATAAGTTCCGTCCCACCCTTTGTTAGGATAATCTACCGTAACGTGAGTGTAAGTACTTAAATCGGAAATTTCGCCCCCTTCGAACACGCATTTTAAAAACTTAAAATTACCGCCCTTATCCGCCATTTCGTTTTTGAATAAGCAAACGGGATAATCGATCCACTCTACCGCGTAACCGGTGTTGTTTTTAAAAGAGAGCTTAAATTCGAAACGAGAATCATCCGCAAGTATTTTTGCTTTGCAATCGAAATCGAGATTATTAAATCCTTTTATATCCATTTCGATAGCGTCGTTTTCGTTCGTTATAGTGCTGTAAACGGCAACGTCGCTGTTTGCGTCGTATCTTGTTCCGCTTTCGTCTAAAAACCTTATTTGAATAAAAGGCACGCCCTTTTCAATCCATTCTCTACCGTTTAAACTTTTAAGCGAAACTATTTGACGTTTTAATTCGTCGAAAGTAAGTATTGCGTCGTTGTTTTTTAACTTAATCATAATATTAACCTTTAACGCCTCCGACCAACACACCGGAAGCAAAATATTTTTGTAAGAAAGGATATACGCATACTATAGGCAAAGTACAAGCGACAACCGTAGCCATTTGAACGCTTTGCGTAGGCGGAACTTCGGTAGACTCGAACTGATTGCCTATATTTAAACTACTCGAAATTATGCCGCGTAAAAAGAGCATTATCGTAGGAGTTTTTACGTTGTCGAGATAAATTAACGGTCCGAACCAGTTGTTCCATTGTCCTACCGCGGTAAAAAGGCTTACCGTTGCGATAATCGGTTTTGAAAGCGGAAGTACTATCGATACGAAAATTCTAAGTTCGTTAGCGCCGTCGATAAGCGCCGCTTCTTCTATATCTTTGGGAAGTTGCGCGAAAAAGTTTTTCATAACAATCATATTCCACGCACTGTAAGTACCCGGCAATATAATCGCCCAAATAGAATTTTTAAGCATATACAACTTAGTCATAACCAAATACGAAGGTATCATTCCGCCGCCGAAAAGCATTGCAAAGAGTACGTAATACATAAATCCTTGCCTGAACGGTAAATTTACTTTCGAAAGCGGATAAGCAAGTCCGCCCGTTACGATAATCGACAATACCGTGGTAATTATGGTAATAATTATCGTGTTGATATACGCGTTTATAATGACGCCGCCCGAACGGAAAAGATACTTATACGCTTCTAACGAAAATTCTTTGGGGAACAAAGTTATTCCGTAGAGACCTATTGCGTTTTCGGTTGAAAAAGAAACCGAAATTACGTAAACGAAAGGTATTATAAAACCGAGCGAAAGCAAAAACAGTAAAAAATAGTTGATACAATCG
>CAYTNZ010000145.1:0-2444 GCA_964439285.1 uncultured Clostridia bacterium
GTTATAAACGGCGAGCTTGTAATTGCTCACTACGACGATATGAGTGAAGAAATAAAACTTGAAGAGCAAAAGTATCTTTTAGAAACCGAAATCGAAGAGAAAAAGGAATATTTAAACGAAACCGATTACGTTATTACCAAGGTAAACGAAGCGCAAGCCTATAGTGACGATGAAGAAGTCGTTGCTTTAAAAACTGAATATGCCGAAGTTCTTTCTCTTCGTAAAGAGTATAGAGCACGGATAAACGAGTTGGAAGAACAATTAAAAGCGTTAGGGTAAAAGGAGATAAAATGAAAACAATTCAATTAAAACAGCACGGCGTAGGGCGGTACGGTGACGTATCGCCTTTTCCTTTGGGAGATTTACAAATAGAGTTACAGGGTATCCCCGTATTCAACGGGGAGTATCGCTTTATTGCGTTTTGCAACGGTTCAAAGGTTTCGGAAAATACTGTAACGGCGTCAAGAAACATCGTAATTATTCCGCGTGATAAATTGTTTTCAGGGCGTTTTTCTTGCTATAATTGCGCACTATTCAAACGGGATTGAAGTAAAGAGATTTCCCGTTGAGGAACTACTCATAACAGATATAAATTCTGACATTTACGCAGAGCCTGAAATTGCGACGATGGAGCGTGATATTCGACTTTTAAAGCAAGAACTCGAAAGCGAAAAAGAAGTTCGAAAAAAAGCCGTGGAACAGGCTGAAATCAATTATCAAGAAATGCTTGACAGATACAATGTAGCGCAAGAATTGCTGTTTGCGACACAGCGTAGGTTAACGTTATGTCTTATTAAGTTCGCGTACAAGGATTACGTTGAAAACGTATATCTCGAAAACGGTACGTTTGACGACTTTTTAAACGAGTTCGGATTTTTAAACGATTTTACCGAAGAAGAAATTAAATTTATTAAAGGAGAAAAACAATGACCAAAGCACTTAAAAAATTTACCGTTTATATGGTGGTTATATTATGCTCTCTATTTTTAATTACGGGGTCGTTTTCGGCGGTTTTCGCCGAAGATATAACCGAGTTCGAACAAGTTTCCGTGGAAACGGAAACAACGCCTGAAACGCCTGAAATTGAGTCTGACGACGATATCAAAACTAATTTACAAGAAGCGGTAAACGGGTTTATTGGATATTTGAAAGATAAGTACGGCGACGATTACGAGTATTATTACAATATGATAATAGAAGAATGGGGCAGTATAGAAGAGTATTTATTGTCTTTCGGCGAAAAACTTCCCGAAGAGTGTAAAAACAGTTGGGATAAGTTTATAGGTTGGCTGCACGAATATTCGGTAGTGTGGGTTCCTATACTTGCCGTAATAGCAGTAATAATGGCGGCGATATTCGGTAAAAAACTCGTGAATAAAATCGGCGGTTGGTTTAAGTCTTTGTTTACGGGTAGTAATCAACAGTCAAAAGCATTAATAGCGCAATCGCACGCATTAAAGGCTCTTATGGGTAATAACGAAAAATTTGCCGACGTGGTAAAAGAACTCGACGAAACCGAAAAGGAATTAAAATAATGAGTTATAAAACGTATAAAAAAGAAAAGTGGATTTATTTCGTACTTTGTATAGTGGCGTATTTCGTGCCGTTTATTATTGCAACGGCGATATTTTTTCCGATGATGAAATATGTTTCTTCCGGGCTTAAAACTGCAATAGGGATAGGGATTGTGTTTATAAACGCAATTCCTTTTCTTATGGGAATATTTCGCTCGTTTTTTGCGCATTTTCCTATGCTGAATATTTTGTCGATTGTATTCATTGTACTTGCTGCGTTCTTTTGTATAGACGCCTTTCAAAACTACGTATATATGTTTTGTTGGATAGAAGGCGCGGCAGCACTCGGTAGTATAGTAAGTTGCGTGCTTTGGAGTAAATATCGTAAATACACAAGATGGAACGAGAGTATAAAAGCGAACGTAAAGAGCGGCGCTTTCGTTATGAAGGGAGATGACGATAAATGATTGAAATAGAAGAACAAGAGCGTATTCCGTTAAAACGAAACAGGTCTTTTTCTAATTTTATAAACGGCGGTATATTGACTGTCGTCGCAATTCTTATAGTGGTCATTTTCGCGGCTTATATGACGAATATCAGTTCCGAAACGGATATATCGTGGAAAGACGTTTGTTCGCAAGGCGTTTTAATGTACGTTTGCACCGTTTCAATTTATTTGTTATTACACTCTTACAGTTTAAGAAAAGGCAGGCAAACAGAAAAATACGAAAACGCTGTAGAAATTCTCGAAAAAAATAATAAAGGCATTATAAATAAAGGTTATGCCGGGAGAATTGCCGATTATTGTCGCGAGTGGGAAGAAACCGAACTCTATAACGCGCGCAAAAGGGTGCTTGCCGAAGTAAGTATTTCTGTCGAAGAGTTTAACGAGAAATATTTAAAGTACGGTAAATTCGAATTAGTCAAAGT
>CAYTNZ010000146.1:0-2414 GCA_964439285.1 uncultured Clostridia bacterium
AACACGATTTCGAGTCGTGCGCGTTCAACCACTCCGCCATCTCTGCATCAGACTATAACATTTTACTACTTTATTCTTGTTTTGTCAATCTTTCAGGCAGATATTTTAACAATAAAATTGATAAAATTCCGATAAAAATTCCTGCAACCGCGCTAAAAGCACAAACTATCGGTAATTGTACGAATAATGATTGCGCCTCCATAAGCAATACAGCCATAATGGTACGCACGATATTACTCACAACCGCCCCCGCGACGCTTATCGACAACAGGCTGACTTTAGGAAATACGAATTTATATAAAACGGTCATAATTAAATAAGCAAAAAGTCCGCCAGCAATATTAAACGCAAACGCCAACCAAGAACCGAAAATAGCGCCTAAAAGATTTTTTGCGATTACGAATAAAAAAGCGTCGAACGCGCCGAAAACGACTATTACGAAAATAACCATACAATTCGCAAGTCCTATTTTTACGTAAGGCGCCATAGGCAATAACGGCGGCAAAAGGCTTTCGATTATAAACATTATAAGCGCGGCGGCAAGCAATACGGCAAGCGTCGCTATTCTTTTTGCTGTGTATTTCATACATCGCTCTCCAAACCGTCGTTAACGACTCTTACGGTTAATTTATGCGGCAAACAAACTCCGCCCGTATAGCAAACCTTATCGGGACAATCGGATAAAACAACCGAAACTTTGCCGTCTTGTACCTGTATTATGTTATAATCGTTAAGCCCTTCTACATCGTTCCCCGTTTTTACTTTGCCGCTACCGTCTTCGATAAAAAACACGTAATACGCGTCTTTATTAAGTTCGGCAGTAAATATAACTTTGCTTTGATACAAAATTTCGAAACGCTCACCGCCACTATCCTTTTTAGCAAACGCAAACATAGTAAAAACAAAAATAAGCACGACGAGAACGGCATAGACGACAACGTCCCCTAACGAGAAAAAATGATTTTTACGAATACGGTCGATTTTTTCGTTATTATCCATATAGTTTACTCGCTTTTAAAATATATTCGCGTTCATAATCGCAAACTTTTACTTGGTCGGTTGCCAAATCTATACTGCTAAGTTTAAAAACGTCGATATAATCTTTATTTACGTCGCTTAAATTCTGCACGGTGATTTCACCTATCGTATAATAATTGAAATCGGAACATATAACGACAGCCGAAATACCGAACCGCTCGTACATTTCGTTATAAAATTCGAGCGAATCGGTAAGTTTCATACAAAAGCCGGCGGTAGATAACGCGTCTGCAAGCGTTCCGCTGTTTTTAACCGTTAAAGGCACTACGACGGTAATACTTATTATACCGTTATCGGCAGGCTTACCCGTAGACGGATTTATTATATGACTATAAATTTTATCGTCGTAAGTATAAAAACGATACATATCCGAACTCGTGGTAACGGCAGAATTCTTAACCGAAGGCATAAGCAAGCATTGCAAATACGAAGTCGTAAGTGCACGCGGATTATCGATACTTACTCGCCACGCGCGAGTATTTTTTTCGTTTTCGTGAAATTCGCCTAAAAGTATAGAATTAGACATAACCGAGAGAGAACCTTCGACTTTTTTACCCGAAAACTTTTGTTCGATTAATTCTCGCAAGCAATCGCTCATATACCCTTTCGCTATTCCGCCCAAATCGAGTTTTAATCGAGAATTTGTTTTTTGCACGGTATTGTCTTCTAAAAGCAATAAATCGGAAAAATCGCAATCTATAAGCGCTGCCGAAATATCTTTTTCTGAAGGTTCGCCGCGCGATTTATTATACTCGCCTTCGAACTCGGGCGTAAAGCCCCACAACGCCGAAAGATTAAAGAGTGCAGGCGAAAAATTTCCTTTCGTTAAAGTAAAAAGTTCTTTCGAAAGAGTAAGCATTCGATAAGTTCGTTCGCATACTTTCACGCTTTCGTCTTTATCGGCAGAATTAATACGACTAATATCACTGTTTAAAAACTCTACGCTTACTTCGCTCTCTATAGAGCGAATAAGTTCGCCCGCTTCTTTTATAAGCGCGGAATAATCTTTGTTAGATATTTTTTTACCGTCTATATAAAGTTGTTCGGCGTTTATATTATACTCGACGAAATAATCGTTTTTATCGTCGCCGTTTTCGTTGTTACAAGCGCAACAAAAAATAAGCGTAAAAACAATCGCAAGCGTAAACGCGACCGACTTTTTAAAACTCAAAGTTTTCTCCTTGTTATATATTTGTATAATTATGATAAAGCGCAAGGCTTTTGCCTTGCGCCGTACGTTTTATCTTTGGTCGCCGTAAAATACAACGCCGAGCGTTCCCGGTCCGCAATGAGAACCGATTACGGGTCCTACAATTTGCGATTTTACGACAACGTCCGAGCCGAATTCCGCTTTAATCGCTTCGACGCAAGCATTT
>CAYTNZ010000147.1:0-2401 GCA_964439285.1 uncultured Clostridia bacterium
GTTAAGCAAAACTTGTTGCCGCTCTCGTCGGGCGTGCACGATAAATACGCTAAAGAATATAACACTCAGACGGTGCAAGAATCGTATACGCTGTATCTGACGAATTGGCTGGAAAAAACGGGCGCGGATTATATAATGTTCGACAGTTACCCGATTATAGAAAGCGGAATTTTGAGTTCGCACGTTACGGGGCTGAAACTCGTCGCGGATATTTGCAAAGAGAAAGACTTGTCGTTATACGTCGTCGCGCAAGCGATGGAAATGATGAATAAAGGAAAACCCGCAATACGCAAATGTTCTAAGGCGGATATGTATTGGCAACTTAATATGTTGCAGGGCTTCGGCGTAAAACGTATCGCGTATTTTACTTATTGGCGCAGAAGAGGCAACAATACTACGGGCGAATTTTTCGTGGATAACGCGTCGTTTATATCTTCGTCGGGCGAAAAAACCGATTTATATTATTATATGACCGATATTCATAAAGAAATACAAAACTTCGCGCCTACCTTGTTGAATTTCGATTATAACGCGTGTACGTATTATATGAAAGAACCTATGAATTTTGCGGTGGGATATTTGGGCGGAATAGAAAGAGACGCGAAACTCGCTTGCGTTAAGGGCGTAACCGTGGGACAAAGCGATTTGCTGTTCGTTACCGAAATGACGGATACCGACAAAGGCAATTATATGTATATGTTGCAAAATATAATGGATCCCGCAAAGGGACTTGTCGGAGATACCGTCGTTAACGCGGAAGTCGAGTTTGACGGTAAGTATAATTACGTCGCCGTTTATTATAAAGGCGAGGTAACTTATAAAAAACTGAACAATCATAAGTATACTACGGAACTGTCTGCGGGTTATGCGGAATTCGTAATACCGTACGTATAAAAATAAAAGAGAGGAATTATAAAAGGTTTATGTTAAAAGACGTAAAAATAGCCTATATAGGCGGAGGTTCGCGCGGTTGGGCGAGAACGTTTATGGGCGATTTGGCGGTGCAAAGCGACTTTTGCGGTAGCGTAAAGTTATACGATATCGACAGAGAAGCCGCCGAAACAAACGTTATCGTCGCGGAAAAATTCAACGAAGATCCCGCCGCGGTTTCTAAGTTTAAGTATTCCGTCGCAAGCACGTTAAAAGAAGCGTTAACCGACGTGCAGTTCGTGGTAATTTCTATTTTGCCCGGCACGTTCGACGAAATGGAAAGCGACGTTCACACGCCTTTAAAATACGGTATATATCATTCCGTAGGCGATACGTCGGGCCCCGGCGGAATCGTCAGAGCGATGCGCACCATACCTATGTATCAAGAAATAGCGAAAGCGATAGAAGCCTATTGCCCCGACGCGTGGGTGATAAGTTTTACCAACCCCATGACATGGTGCGTAGGCGCGTTATATAAAACGTTCCCCAAGATAAAGGCGCTCGGTTGTTGCCACGAGGTGTTCGGAACGCAAGGCTTTTTGGCGAAAAAGGTCGTAAAAGAAATGCTCGGCGAAGACGTCGAACGCGAAGAAATCAAAACCGACGTAATGGGCGTAAACCACTTTACTTGGTTTACCAAGGCGACGTATAAAGGACAAGATTTGTTCCCGATATATAAAGAATATTGCGAACGGCACGCTAAAAAATATTATCCTTTCGTTGCCGAAGATTCCGACAACGCTTTGCAAGGCGTTTACGAAAACGCTTGGAATTCTATGAACCTGGCAAAGATGGATTTGTTTATGCGTTACGGACAAATAGCGGCGGCGGGAGACAGACACTTGGTGGAATTCTTAAACAAAAACTGGTACTTGCGCGACGCGAAAACGGTCGCGAAATACGGTTTCGGTTTAACCCCCGTAAGTTGGCGTAAAAAAGAACTTGCCGAACGTTTGGAAAAGACTTATAATATCGTGCACGGCAAAGAAAAACCAGAAGTGAAAAAATCGGGCGAAGAGTTCACCTATACGATGCGCGCGTTGCTCGGAATCGGCGGAGATTTTTTAACCAATATGAATATACCTAACGCAGGTCAATTGCCTTTTGCGCCGCTCGGCGCCATAGTGGAAAGCAACGCCGTGGTTTCTTCAAACGGCATAAAACCCGTTTCGGGCGAACCGCTTTGCGCTTGCGTGGAAAATTTGGAGAAGGGCATAATCAATCGTCAACAAGCCGTGCTTAAAGCGATTTTCGATCGCAACGTAAACGAGGTGTTTTTAGAATTGACTTCGGATCCGTTATGCGCGGGGTTAAGCATAGGCGAAGCGGAGCAAATGTTTACGGAAATGCTTGTAAACACTAAAAAATATTTAGGCTCTTGGAATTTAAATTTGTAAAAGAAAAGGAGGACTTTTTTATGAAAAAAATTTATGAAACGGTGAGGCTTTCGATTGTGCCGTTCGGCGCGGTC
>CAYTNZ010000148.1:0-2381 GCA_964439285.1 uncultured Clostridia bacterium
AGTTATAAAAAACTATGCGGTTTTACGGTAAAAATCGTTTTTTAAAATTGTTTATAACTTTCGCGTTGCGATAGGGTAAATGCCGCAGGGGCGGCAAAGGAGTATTGTAAGATGAAAAAAATCGAAAGCATTTTAAAAGATGCAAAGCAAGAGCAACTTTTGCGCTATTGGGACGAACTTACCGACGGCGAAAAAGAGAAGTTGCGCGAACAAATTCTAAAAACCGATTGGTCTGTTCTTGAAAATCTCGAACATCCCGAAGATTTGAGCGGAAAGGGAAAAATAGAACCTATTTCGGGTTTGAGAATAAAAGACATAGAAAGCAAGCGCGCCGAGTATTTCGCGCTCGGAAAACAAGCGATAACAGACGGTAAAGTAGGCGCGGTTTTACTCGCCGGCGGACAGGGTACAAGGCTCGGTTCAGACGCTCCTAAAGGCGCGTATAATATAGGTATTACAAAGCCTTTGTACATTTTTGAACAGCAGATTAAAAATTTATTGGAAGTTACAAACGCTTGCGGCGCGTTCGTGCCTTTATACGTGATGACGAGCGAAAAAAACAACGCCGATACGGTGGCTTTTTGGAAAGAGAAAAATTATTTCGGCTATCCCGAAGAATACGTGCGCTTTTTTATTCAGGATATGGCTCCTGCCGTCGATTTTAACGGTAAGGCTTTTTTAGAAGGAAAAGAAACCATTGCCTTATCTCCTAACGGTAACGGCGGTTGGTTTTCGTCGCTTGCTCGCTGCGGGCTTTTGTCTGAAATTAAAGAAAGAGGAATAGAATGGCTTAACGCGTTTGCCGTAGATAACGTGTTGCAAAGAATAGCAGACCCCGTATTTATAGGCGCGTGCATTGCCGAAAAGGTAAATTGCGGCGCAAAAGTCGTTTGCAAAGCCGAACCGCACGAAAAAGTAGGCGTTTTATGTCTTGAAGACGGGCATCCTAATATTATCGAATATTACGAACTTACCGAAGAAATGGCTAACGCTCGCGACGAAAAGGGCGATTTGCAATATATTTACGGAGTAATTTTAAACTATGCTTTCCGTCTTGAAAAACTCGAAGAAATCGCAAACGCGCGTATTCCCGTTCACGTTGTAAAGAAAAAAGTACCTTATTTAAACGAAAAAGGCGAATTTGTAAAACCCGTAACCGAAAACGGATATAAATTCGAAACTTTAATTTTAGATATGATAAAACTTATGGGCAACGTATTGCCGTTCGAAGTCGAACGCGAGCACGAATTTGCTCCTATAAAAAACAAAACGGGCGTTGACAGTGTAGAAAGCGCGAGAGAACTTCTTCGCAAAAACGGCGTTGAACTGTAAATACTTATTACGGTTGTTATATTTATTAAAAACATTAAAAAACAAATAAAACGCAGCGTTGCGTTTGTCGAGCGGCGTTTTCGCCGTCGGCAAAAACGCATATTACGGACAGGATAAAAGATGATAACGGGAGTTTCTACCGCGTCGATGTTTTTAAGAGAAATGAACGAAGACGCATTGACTGTTTTAAATAATTTAGGCGTTGAGAGTACCGAAATATTTTTGACCACGTATTCCGAATATACCGAAAGTTTTGCAAAACTTTTAAAAGAGCGCGCAGGCGATATATTCGTAAATTCGGTACATCTTTTAAATACGCAATTCGAACCGCAACTTTTTTCTTCGCATCCGCGAGCGAGAAAAGACGCTTACGAAATTTTAAACGGCGCTATGCGTTCGGCTAAAATTTTCGGGGCGAAATCGTATACTTTTCATGGTATTTCTCGGTTAAAAAAGAGTTTTAAAGGTTTAAATTATGCCAAAATGGGCTACGATTTTAACGAGATTATTTCCGTTTGTAAAAAGTACGATATAGACCTTTGTTTAGAAACGGTGCATTGGGCAACTTATGCCGAGCCGGGTATTTTTAAAGAATTTAAAAAGTACGCGCCCGAGCTTAAAGGAGTTTTCGATATAAAACAAGCTCGGCTTTCGGGGTATGACTATGCCGAGTATATAAACGATTTAGAAGGCTGCATTTCGCACGTGCATTTATCCGACGTTGACGAAAACGGCAAAATATGTTTACCCGGTAAAGGCATAATCGATTTTTGCGACGTTTTTAAAAGACTTAAAGACGCCGGCTTTGACGGCGCGGCGATAATAGAAGTATATCCCGAAGATTACACCGATTATAACGAATTGAAAGAATCTTGCGATTATTTAAAAGAGATTATTCAAAAGGTTTATTGACCAAACGTTTGACAGTTACGGTAATTTGGGGTAAAATGTAATAAGAGTATTGAAAAGAAAACGGAGGCTTTTTATGAATTTTAGAAACAAAGAATGGCGCAATTCTATGCGAGTTACCGTCGATTACAACAACATGA
>CAYTNZ010000149.1:0-2378 GCA_964439285.1 uncultured Clostridia bacterium
TTGCCATAGTTAAAGTAGGTATCGTCGCTACTTTGTTCGCTCTTGTAATTTCGGTAACGTTGTTTATTTGCTCTCAGGCGATTAAACTTACGTTGGCTAACGGTATGAAACCTGCAATGGTAACCGATAAAGAAAAGTTGGGAAAGGCGATAAAGCGTGGCTTTAAATCGGGCGTTAAAAATTTCGGCAGACTTTTTTCTACTTATTTGGTAACTTGTTATATTATTTTGGCTGCTAACATATGTGCGGTGTTTTTTACTTTCGGCAGCGCGTTGTTGCTTACGGTGCCTGCATCGTATATTTTAATGGTTTGTATAGAATACGTTAGTTTTTATAATATCGAAAAGAAAAAATATTTTGCGGCGGCTGATAAAATCGTTACGCCGCACGAACAGTACACCGACGAGAATTTTTACGATAATTTAAACATAAATTAACAAAATATGGAGGCTTGTAATGAGTTATAAAGAAATATATAAAAGTTGGATTGAAAACCCTTCGTTATCAAAAGAGGGCTTAAATGAGTTAAAGTCGATAGCAGACGACGAAAAGGCTATAGAATATCGCTTCGGTGCCGAACTCGAATTCGGTACTGCGGGTATGCGCGGTATAATAGGGTACGGCACGAATATGATGAACGTTTATACGGTACGCAGAGCCACGAAAGGTCTTGCCGAATACGTAAAATCGCTTGGCGAAGCTGCTTGCAAAAGGGGCGTTGCCATTTCTTACGATACGAGAAGAAAATCCGACGAATTCGCAAAGACCGCAGCCGGCGTTTTGGCGGCTAACGGCGTTCGCGCGTGGCTATATTCGTACGAGCATCCTGTGCCTATGCTTTCTTACGCGGTTCGTAAACTCAATGCCGTTGCCGGTATAATGATTACGGCAAGCCATAATCCTAAAGAGTATAACGGTTATAAAGTATACGGAGAAGACGGCGCGCAAATGTCGCCCGAGGCGACGGCTGAAGTCGTTAAATTTATTTCCGAAACTACCGATTATTTTTCAATCGAAGAAGTTAAAAATTCGCTTATAAAAAAAATACCGTCGTCGGTAGATAAAAGTTATTATAAAAAACTTACCTCGCTTACTCTTTCGAAAGAGGCGGTTAAAAAAGTGGGTAAAAAATTAAGGCTTGTATATACGCCCGTTCATGGTAGCGGATACGTACCCGTAACCACCATTCTCAAAAAGATGAAAATAAACGTTTCGGTGGTCGAAAAACAGGTTTGCAAAGATACTGAATTTTCAACGGTAGAAGTGCCTAATCCAGAGTTTAAAGAAACTTTGTCTATGGGTATCGCGCTCGCGAATAAAATAAATGCCGACGTCGTTTTCGGAACGGATCCCGATTCGGACCGTCTCGGCGTCGCGCTCAAAAACGACAAGGGCGAGTTTGTGGCTCTTTCGGGAAATCAAGTGGGGATTTTGCTTTTAGATTATATTTTAACGCGTCTTAAAGAAGAAAAGAAACTTCCCGAAAACGCTGCCGTCGTAAAAAGTTTTGTTACTACCGGTATGGCTAAGGCAATTTGCGAAGATTACGGGGTAGAACTTATAGACGTTCCCGTAGGATTTAAATTCATAGGCGAAAAAATTAAAGAGTTCGAGGCGAGCGGTTCGCATACGTTTATATTCGGATTCGAAGAAAGTTGCGGTTATCTTCGCGGTACCGAAGGCAGTCGCGATAAAGACGCCGTGGTTGCGTCGTTGTTGTTTGCCGAACTCGTTTGCTATTATACGTATAAACAACAGAGCGTTTACGGAAGATTAATGGATATTTACGCGAAATATCAGTACGTACTCGATAGAAATATCAGCATTAAGTACGAAGGCTTAAACGCAATGAAAGAGATGAATGCGGTTGTCGACGGCTTAAAAGAAAAGGTTGTCGAAAAAATAGATATATATAATGTTATAGCAACGCGCGATTATTCGTCGTCCGTTCGTCGTTTGGCTGACGGTATTTGTGAAACGATGGATATTCCTAAATGTAATGCCGTTTATTACGAAATGGAGAACGGAAGTTTTATTTGCGTTCGTCCGAGCGGCACGGAGCCTAAATTAAAAATATATTATTCGGTTAAAGCCAAAGACGAGGCGGCGGCTGAAAAAGCGTTCGAGAGATTGCGTTCGGGCTTTGAAAAAATGTTAAAATAAATAGTTTAAGTGTAGAATATCGCTTTTTTAAGGATTGAAAAAATAAATTTAAAATATTTAAAAATTTATTGAAAAATCGCTTGACTTATATTTTAAATAGTGGTATTATGATTAGGCTGTCGATTGAAGACAGCCTGATTTTCTCTCTGTTGAGAGTTTTAAGTAGATTGACAACTGCATAGCAATAGATAGAAAAAAATTAGTACAGAAGGCAA
>CAYTNZ010000150.1:0-2363 GCA_964439285.1 uncultured Clostridia bacterium
ATGGGTTCTCGTATCGTAGTTATGAAAGACGGCTTTATGCAACAAGTAGATACTCCTCAAAACCTTTACGATTATCCTATTAACCAGTTTGTTGCAGGATTTATCGGAACTCCTCAGATGAATTTCTTCCCCGCAACTTTAACAAAGAGCAAAAACAAAGTATACGTTGAGTTTACGAATAATAAAATTCTTCTTCCTAAATCGGTTGAAGCAAAAATCATTAACATCGACGACTACGTTAATACCGGCAAACCTATAACGCTCGGCGTTCGTCCCGAAGATATTCACGAAGACGAAAGATTTATTTCCGCTTCTCCCGACACTGTCGTTAAAGTGTTTGTAGAAGTAGTTGAAAAACTCGGTGCGGAAACGCTTATTTACTGCAAACTCGATTACGTTGAAGGTCAAGAAACTGATACCGTTATCGGCGATTCGAGCAATATGATCGCTAAAATCGATTCTCGTTCGGTAATTGCTCGTAACGAAGTCGTAGATTTGGCTTTCGACGCTAACCATATTCATATTTTCGACGCTAGCACCGAAATGTCTATTCTCGCTCGCGACGAGGGTTACGAAGTAACTCCCGAAAACGAATCTTCTTCAGACTTTATTCCTTTAACTCCCGCAGAAATGCAGGCTATTATCGAAAAGAACAAAGTCGTAACGAAAGAAGAAAAGGCTGCTATGCGCCGTGAGGCAAGAGCGGCTGCTAAACGCGAAAAGGCTGAAGCTAAGGCTGCAGAAGAAGCGGCTAAGGCAGAAGATGACGTTACTGAAGAAGTTGCTACTCTCGAAGCTGTAGACGAAGCGCCCGTAGAAGTAGTTGTGCCCGTTGAAGAGGTTGCCGCTCCCGAAGTCGTAGAAGAGGCGGCTCCCGTAGAAGAAGCGCCTGCGGCAGAGGCTGCTGCTCCTGCAAAGAAAAGCAGAAAGAAAAAAGCCGAATAATTTTTAAATAAAAAACTATTGCACACTATATTTCGTTTGAAGTATGGTGTGCTGTGGTTTTAAGATAGGTATTTGCAAGAGTTTTATGGCTCTTAATAAATTCAAAAGCATTTTTTAAGATTGAATTTAAAATAAAATTAAAACCGCCGCAACTAAAATAAAACGGCGGTTTTATAAAATAATTTTTCGGTCGATAATTAACGTATAAATATAGTAGCCGTTATAAATGGCGGCGTTGGTAAACTCGGGTAATTTTATGATAGACGTATTGGTCGATGCTATTATCGACAGTTTAAAATTATTCCCGTTTTTGTTTTTAACTTACGTGTTGATTGAACTTTTAGAACATAAAACGTCGCTTTCTAAAGGCGGAGTTTTAAGAGGCAATTTCGCGCCGCTTTTAGGCGCGCTTGTCGGAATTGTACCGCAATGCGGATTTTCGGTTACCGCGGCTAAGTTATACGACAGACGAATAATTCGTACGGGAACTATACTCGCCGTTTTTATCGCAACGAGCGATGAGGCAATTGTAATATTAATTTCAAACGGTGTTAAAGCGCTTTCTGTTTTGCCGCTTATCGCTTTAAAATTTTTGTTGGCTGTAATTGTCGGCTACGTTGCAAACGCCTTAACTAAAAGCGAAAAACTTGCAAGTTGCGAAGAGCACGTCGTTTGTTGCGATGATGACTGTGCAGGGTGTTCGCACGTCGGCGAAGGGGCGGTAGGTACGTATATTTTATCGCCGCTTTATCATTCGCTGAAAATATTTTTCTTTATATTCGTCGTGAATTTTATTTTCGGAATAATAATTTTTTTCGTCGGCGAAGAAAAAATAGCGAATTTTTTAGGGTACAGCGCGATGTTTCAGCCTTTTTTAACCGCGCTTGTAGGTCTTATACCTAATTGTGCGAGTAGCGTAATTTTAACGCAAACTTATATTTTAGGCGGAATATCTTTCGGCGGTTTGTTTGCGGGGCTTTGTTCTAATGCAGGATTAGGGCTTGTAATACTTTTTAAAAATCCGAAAAATATTAAAAAGACGCTTGCACTCGTTGCCGTTTTATACGTAGTAGGCGTAGTTTCAGGACTTTTAATCGACTTGTGTGTTAAGATTTTAATATAGTAAGTGTTTTTATAGAGCGCGCGGGATTTTGTTTTTTAAACGAAATCCCGCGCGCTTTTTATAAAAGTAATGGTTATAATAAGTGTTTAAATAGGTTTAATCAATACGCAATAAAATGCGGGAAAGTAGGAAAAAAGGAGGAATTTATTTGAATTTTTTTAAATTATTTTTTAAAAATGTGGTTTGTCAAACATATGAGACAAGAAATCAGGGAAATTTTAATTATGAAGAAGTCCGTCGTTTATGTAGGTTTGTCAAACATATGAGACTGTTTTTAGGAAAAAATTTTAATTAT
>CAYTNZ010000151.1:0-2355 GCA_964439285.1 uncultured Clostridia bacterium
AAAGTTTTGGCTGACATCGCTGTAAACGACGCTGCTGCTTTTGCCGCTCTCGCAGAGAAGGCGAAGGCTGCAATTGCCTAAATCGGATAAAAAGCCTTCTTAAAATTCAAGAAGGCTTTATTATTTTTTAAGCGATTAAATTTAAAATTGATTATGATATCTTCAAAAAGCAATGCGCTTATAAAAAGAGTAAATTCGTTAAAAGAAAAAAAATATCGTCAAGAATTCGGCGAATATATCGTAGAAGGGTACAAGCAAATTAAAGAGGCTGTCGCTGCCGATAAAAAAATAGTAAATGTTTTTTATTCGCCTAAATATACGGGCGAGTTGGTGGATTTGCCTTATTCGATTGCCGTATCGGACGAAGTATTTAATAAACTTTCGGAAGAAGTTTCGCCGCAAGGAGTGCTTGCTGTTTTAAAAATAGAAAAAAACATTCCTGATTGTCCGAAGGGTAAATCTCTTTTTTTAGACGGAATATCCGATCCCGGGAATCTCGGTACTATTATCCGTACGGCAAACGCCGCAGGGTATACCGATATTTACCTTAGAAATTGTACCGACCCGTACGCGCCTAAATGCGTGCGTTCGGCGATGAGCGGTATATTTTTCGTGAATTTATATTTTGTAAGCGACGATATAATCGAAAATCTTTTTTGTTCGTGCCAGATGATTTGTGCGGATATGGAAGGAGAAGATTTGTATCGGTTCGCAGCGCCCGAAAAATTTTGTCTTGTTATCGGAAACGAAGCAAACGGCGTAAGCGACAAAATCAGAAATATGTGCAATTATTCTGTACGTATTCCTATGCGCAATACTTGCGAAAGTCTTAACGCAGGCGTTTCGGCTGCGATTTTAATGTATCACTTAAAATATTGTAATTAAAAAAATCGGATTGCAACTTTTAGTGCTTTTCGTTTGAATTAAAAGGAGAATTTTTTATGTCCGGACATAGCAAATGGCATAATATACAAGCAAAAAAAGGTAAGGTAGATGCGGCGCGCGGTCGTATTTTTACCAAACTCGGCAGAGAAATTGCCGTTGCGGCAAAAGGAAATCCTAATCCCGACACTAACAGTAAACTTGCCGACGCTATAGCAAAAGCAAAGGCTAACAATATGCCAAACGACAATATTTCTCGTTGCATAAAAAAAGCAGCAGGCGAACTCGGCTCTGTTAACTACGAAAATCTCGTTTACGAAGGCTACGGCGTAGGCGGCAGTGCGCTTATTATAAATACGTTAACCGACAATAAAAACAGAACGGTCGGCGACGTGCGCAGCACTCTTTCTAAATGCGGCGGAATGCTCGGCAATACGGGATGCGTTTCGTATATGTTCGATAATAAGGGCTTACTCGTCGTAGAAAGAACTTTGGAAATGGACGAAGATAAAATTACCGAATACGCAATCGAGGCAGGGGCTGACGATATAGTCGTGCTTGACGACGTATTCGAAATTTATACCGACCCCGCGGCTTTTTCTGACGTGCGTAAATTTCTCGAAGAAAAGGGCGTTTCGTTTTTAGAGGCTTCGATTAGTATGATTCCTCAAAACAAAATCACTCTTTCGGAAGAAAACGTTGCAACCTTTTTAAAACTTTTAGATAAACTTGACGAACTCGACGACGTATCCGACGTATATCACAACGTTGATTTACCCGACGACGAGGACGAAGAATAGTTTTTAATATTTAGTTTTTGAGTTTGCAAAGTACTCTATCTAACATAAACCGATAAATATGAGGTGTTTTTATGACTGTACGTCAAACTTGTATTCTCGCAAAAGAAAATAGCGCGGCTATCGCATCGGCGAGTGAAAGCGATATGAATAGAATGCTTAAAGCCGCCGCCGACGCGCTTAGATTAAACGCCGATTTTATTATTTCAGAAAATAAAAAGGATATAGAAAATTGCTCTCGCGATTCGCAGTTTATCGATAGACTTATGCTCGATAAAAAAAGAATCGACGCAATCGCCGTAGGACTTGAAAAGTTGATTGAAACGACTTGTCCTGTAGGAGAAATAATAGAAGAACGTACGCTTTATAACGGTTTGAATTTGCAACGCATACGCGTTCCTATCGGCGTTATAGGCATTATTTACGAAGCGCGCCCCAATGTTACCGCCGATGCCATAGGGCTTTGTATAAAGAGCGGTAATGCCGTCGTTTTACGGGGCAGTAAAGACGCGTATATTTCAAATCGCGCCGTAACTTCGGTGATAAAGAACGCCATAACCGAATGCGGATACAATGCCGAATTTATTCAACTAATCGGCGATACGTCGCGCGAAGGTGCGAACGAATTAATGAAGATGAACGGAATAGTAGACGTTTTAATTCCGAGAGGAAGCGC
>CAYTNZ010000152.1:0-2322 GCA_964439285.1 uncultured Clostridia bacterium
AACGAATAAAACCGTATTCGATACGAACTCGAAATCCGAAATTAAAGTATCGACGTCGCTATCGCAATTACCTTTAACTACTATAAGTTTATCTACAATATCGTTTAAAAGTTCGGAAACACCCAACGGATCATAATCTTTCGGCAACGGATTTCTCGGTCCGTGATTATAAATATCCCCCAAAAGCACAAGTTCGTCCGCATTTTCTTCAATCATTTTTTCACGTGTTTTTTTTGCGTAAAACAGCGAGCCGTGAATATCAGACGCAATTAAAATTTTCATAATTTTCCTTTAAAACAAGTTAATTTTGACGTAAAACAAAAAATTTATTTAAAACGATATTCGGTAACGGTATGATAAACCTCGTTTTTATCATAAATCGTTTTGCCGAGTTTTTCGTATTCGGGGCAATTTACCGCGTTAGGCAAACATTGCGTTTCAAGACAGAACGCCTCGAATTTATTATAGAATTTATTTTCGAGCATACATCCCGAATAGAACTGCACACCCGGCTGGTCGGTATAAACTTCCATTGAAATTCCGCTCTTCGCTCCGCTCGCCTCGGCTATTTTACGATACGTACCCCTATTATTTAAAACAAAGTTAATATCGTATCCGCCGCCGCTTTTTATATCGGCATCGGAATAATCGGCAATATCTTGCCCCATCTTTTTAGGCGTTTTAAAATCGAAAGGCGTTTTTTCGACCGCTTTAAATTCGCCGTGCGGAATAAGTTCTTCGTCTGCGGTCGTAACAAAATCCGCGTCAATCCACAACATATGGTCGAAAATTTTACCGCCGCCGTCAAGATTGAAATAGGTATGATTAGTTAAATTTATAAGCGTCTTTTTGTCGGATTTCGCAAAATACTCTATTTTAAGCGCAGCATCTTTAAAAGTATAACGAACTTCTACGTTTAGCGTTCCCGGATAATTTTCTTCGCCGTCGGGGCTTACCGTTTTTAAAATTAACGTATTACCGTCGATTTCGGCGTCTAAAATTTTATCGTTAAAGCCTTTTAAACCGCCGTGCAAATGATTGTTTCCGTTATTTAAATTAAGTTGATATTCTACCCCGTCGAGAGTGAATTCACCTTTTTCTATACGGTTTCCGACGCGCCCGATAAAAGCGCCCAAATAACCGCCTATACGAGTATAATCGGCAACGTCGTCAAACCCTAAAACGACGTTGTAAGTTTTTTCGCCTTTCGCTACGTTTATTTTACGAATTATTCCGCCGTAATTTAAAATTTCGGCACTGTTTGCTCCGTCTAATATAGTATATGCGATAACCTCTCTGCCGTCTGCGGTTTTACCCGCATTTTTCGTAATAATCATATATCTTTCTCCTTTTATTGTCTGTTTTGCGGAATATCGGGAATGGTAGCAAATCCCTTTGCCAAATCTTCGTCGGTGGGGATAGTATCGCCCATCTCGCCGTCGTTATATCTCTTATACGAAGGCATATCGAAATACCCCGTACCCGTAAGACCGAATAAAATAGTTTTCTTTTCGCCCGATTCTTTACATTTAAGCGCTTCGTCGATTGCAACGCGTATAGCGTGGCTCGATTCGGGCGCAGGTAAAATTCCTTCGCATTTAGCAAACATAGTAGCCGCCTCGAAAACGTCTTTTTGATTTACCGAAACGGCACGCATATAACCGTCGTGATAAAGTTGCGAAATAACGGGACTCATTCCGTGATATCTAAGTCCCGCAGCGTGCCCCGGCGAAGGCATAAATCCGCAACCGAGCGTATACATCTTTGCAAGCGGCGTAATTTTCGCGCTGTCGCAATAGTCGTAAGCAAATTTACCTCGCGTTAAAGAAGGACAACTTGCAGGCTCTACCGCAATAAAATCGATATTGTTCTTACCCTGCAATTTTTCTCCCATAAAAGGACTTATCAAACCACCGAGATTAGAACCACCGCCGGCACAACCGATAACTATATCGGGTTGTATTCCGTATTTTTCCATAGCGATTTTACTTTCTAAGCCGATAACCGACTGATGCATTAAAACGTGGTCGAGAACGCTACCTAAAACGTAACGGCAACCTTCTGTATTTAGTGCGGTTTCGACAGCCTCGCCTATCGCGCAGCCTAAAGAACCGCCCGTTCCGGGATATTCCGCAAGAATTTTTCTTCCCGCGGCGGTGGTATTTGAAGGCGAAGGCACAACGCTTGCACCGTAAGTTCTCATAACCTCGCGTCTGTGCGGTTTTTGTTCGCTCGAAACCTTTACCATAAACACCGTTAAATCGAGTCCGTAAAAAGCGGAAGCCATCGCAAGAGCCGTTCCCCATTGTCCCGCACCCGTTT
>CAYTNZ010000153.1:0-2318 GCA_964439285.1 uncultured Clostridia bacterium
TAACCACTAACCCATCTGCAAGTTTTACGGCAGTTTCTATACCGTCGGCAAGGCGTTTTTCTATTCCGTCTTTAATAATAAGCCTGTCGATAACCACAGAAACGTTATGTTTAACGTTTTTATCTAAAGAAATTTTTTCGCTAAGGTCGTAAACGCTGCCGTCAACGGATACTCTGGCATATCCGCTTTTTTTGAAATTTTCGAACATCTTTTCAAATTCGCCCTTGCGTCCGCGAACTACCGGAGCGTTTAAAAGTATACGCGAGCCGACGGGCATCGCCATAACTCTGTCTGTTATTTCGTCAATCGTTTGGCGGCGTATTTCTCTGCCGCATTCAGGACAATGCGGAGTACCGATTTTTGCAAATAATAATCTTAAATAGTCGTGAATTTCGGTTACCGTACCTACCGTGGAACGCGGGTTATTCGACGTTGTTTTTTGGTCGATTGAAATAGCGGGAGACAATCCTTCGATACTGTCTACGTCGGGTTTTTCCATTTGACCTAAAAACTGACGTGCGTAACTCGATAAACTTTCCATATACTTACGCTGACCTTCGGCAAATATCGTATCGAATGCAAGCGTAGATTTGCCACTGCCCGAAAGACCTGTAAAAACAACTAACTTTTCACGGGGAATTTTAATGTTTACGTCTTTTAAATTATTTTGTTTTGCACCTTTAACAACAATTTCGTTCAGCATTTTATTTCCTTAACATTTTCTTTTTAAGTTTTGCTATGGTATCGCGTATTTCTATACACTTTTCGAAATCCAAATTATTAGACGCTATTTTCATAAGCGCTTTTAGTTTTTCTATTTCTTCGGGAATATCGTTTACGCTTATCTCTTTTGTTTTATCTACTTTTTTAGTTATTTCAAGAGTGTTTTTAATTTCTTTTATAATGGTTTTTGGAATTATACCGTGCTCTTCGTTATATTTTTTCTGAATAGCACGGCGGCGTTCCGTTTCGTCGATGGCGCGTTTCATACTTCCGGTTATAACGTCTGCATACATTATTACGCGACCTTCGGCGTTACGAGCCGTTCTGCCTATAGTTTGAATAAGAGCCGTGTCACTTCTTAAAAAACCTTCTTTATCGGCATCGAGTATCGCAACGAGTTTTACTTCGGGCATATCTAAACCTTCACGCAAAAGATTTATACCCACTAGCACATCTATTTCACCGCGTCGTAATTCTTGAATAATATCTATACGTTCTAACGTATCTACGTCGCTATGCATATATCTGGTTTTTATTTTACGTTCTTTAAGATATGCGGTTAAACTTTCCGCCGTCTTTTTGGTAAGAGTTGTCACCAATATTCTTCCGCCCGAATTTATAACCTTTTCGATTTCGCTTTCTAAATCGTCAATTTGACCTTTTGTAGAACGCACTTCTACGGTCGGGTCAAGCAGTCCCGTAGGGCGAATTATCTGCTCGGCAAAATTATCCGAAAGTTTGGTTTCGTAATCGCCGGGCGTAGCGGAAACGCAAATTATTTGCCCTATGCGTTGCTCGAATTCTTCGAATTTAAGCGGTCGATTATCGAAAGCAGAACGGAGCCTGAACCCGTAATCCACAAGATTTGTTTTTCTTGCCTTATCGCCGTTATACATTGCACGAATTTGCGGTAACGTCATATGGCTTTCGTCTATAAATAAAATAAAATCTTTCGGAAAATAATCTAAAAGCGTAAACGGGGGCTCTCCTGCGACGCGCCCGTCAAAATATCTGCTATAATTTTCCACACCGCTGCAATAACCTATTTCACTCATCATTTCGATATCGTAAGTGGTTCTTTGGCGTAAACGCTGTGCTTCTAAAAGTTTACCCGATTTTTCAAGAGCCGCAACTTCGTCGTTCATATCGCGCGTAATGACGGCAAGCGCTTTTTCGGTTTTTTCTTTTTCTACCGCATAATGGCTTGCGGGAAAAATAACTGCGTGTTTTAGCGTAGATATAGGCTCGCCCGTAACATAATCGATTTCGCTTATTTTATCTATTTCGTCACCGAAAAACTCTACACGTATAACCGTTTCGGTGTTAGATGCGGGAAAAATATCTATTATATCTCCCCTAACCCTAAACGAACTTCTTTGAAAATCGATATCTCTGCGCTCGTAATGAACGGATACGAGTTTACGCATAAGTTCGTCCCGCTCGTAAACGGTGCCGGGGCGAAGAGATACGGCTAATTTATAATATTCTTCAGGAGCACCCAAACCGTAAATACAACTTACCGACGCAACTACTATTACATCGCTAAGCTCACCTAAAGTGCTGGTAGCACTGTGACGAAGTTTATCTATTTCGTC
>CAYTNZ010000154.1:0-2305 GCA_964439285.1 uncultured Clostridia bacterium
GGGCTTTACGTTTAAATAAAAATATTTTTAAATGACAACGGGATTTTTTAAATACAATTTATGCAAAAACGAGCCTTCGATTTTTGCCAAAAAATCGGTTATAAAATCGGTACCTTCGAAACGTTTAAAAATAGCAAATACGAGCATTGTTAAAAGCAAAACCATTGCAACCGTTCCTATCATACCGAAAATTCTGTTTACAATTCGCATAGGCTTATTATCCATCGAAAAAATGCCTGCAACAAATTTTATCGCAATCCACCTTAAAATTTGCACCACGAAAAACAACGCTACGTAGTAAATGATATTTACTATCGGAATATAATCGAAAAGAACGCCTATAACCTTTAAATCGGCAAAAAACGCGTCTCCTTTAGCGATAAGATTGCCGACGGCATCGATTTTTTTAATCATTCCGCCGAAAGTAAATACTATAAACACCGAAATTATAATACCGAATATTCCCTTTGTAAAAAAGCGCAACGACCTGCCGAAGCCTAAAAGCAAACCTAATCCCGCAAGCCCCACGGCAACTATAATCGTTATAGAATCGAGAGAATGCATTTTTCACCGCCTTATCCGTTTAAGTATTGTTTAAAAGGTAAAAGTATATTAATTTTACCCTTTTTCTATATTTTTATTACAATAAAACGACTGCCCGTAGCGCGAAAAAATTTTAAATATTAAAATCCGTACAAATCTTTCGTGCCGAATTCGGGCTCGCAAGTTACGTTTATGCCGAGTTTTCGCATTACCGACATATCCCCTTCGGGCAACATACACGAACAATGTGCCTGACAATCTTTAAGGCATACGAGTTTGTTCATAGCCTTTTCGACAACGGGATTCGTTGCCGCGCAAATACTTAACGCCGTTAAAACGTCTGACAAAGTCAACTTTATTTTGTCCTCTTTTAAAACTTCTTTTTTCAAAGTTATGATAGGCGCAAGCACTATAGGCGACAATAAAAGCATATCGTCGCTTAAATCGGATAAATATTTAACCGCGTTTAAAACCGCGCCGGAACACGCGCTCATAAGTTTACTCGATTTACCCGTTACGGTAGTTCCGTCGTCAAGTTCGATTGCGACGGCGGGACAGCCGCTTATTTCCGCCTTTTCGAGAGCGTGTTTTACCACTTTACGTTCCGCAACCGAAATTTTATTTTCGTTCATTAAAAGTTGTATGCGTTCGAGCGCTTCTTTACCCGAATTTCCGAGTTTATAATCGCACGCCGCTTTATAATAACGCCTTATTATTTCTTGACGAGCGGCACTTCTCGTTACCTCGTCGTCGGAAATCGCAAAGCCTACCATATTTACGCCCATATCCGTAGGCGAGCAATACAAGTTTTCGTTACCTGTAATTTTCGTTAAAATAGAACGTACTATAGGAAAGCATTCGATATCGCGATTGTAGTTTACCGAAGTTACGTTATACGTTTCTAAATGATAAGGGTCTATCATGTTTATATCGCCCAAATCCGCGGTAGCCGCTTCGTACGCTACGTTTACGGGGTGGCGCAAAGGCAAACTCCAAACGGGAAAAGTTTCGAATTTGGCGTAACCCGCCTTAACCCCTCTTTTATATTCATGATAAAGTTGAGAAAGACAAGTTGCCAATTTTCCGCTTCCGGGACCGGGTGCGGTTACGACAACCAACGGTTTCGTCGTTTCTATATAAGGGTTAGCGCCGTAACCTTCGTCCGATACTATTACGTCAACGTCGGTAGGATATCCCTTTGTTTTACGATGCACGTACGTTTTTATGCCCCTGCGATTAAGTTTCGTAATATATTTGTCGGCAGCGGGTTGATTTGTGTACTGCGTTACGACGATGCTGTTTATATTAAGTCCTAAACCGCGAATTTTATCGATAAGTCTTAAAACGTCGGTCCCGTAAGGAATGCCGAAATCGGCGCGAATTTTATTTCGTTCGATATCCGCCGCACTTATTACGAAAATAATTTCGGATTGGTCTTTAAGTTGTAATAATATTTTACTCTTAGCGTCAAGTTCGAACCCCGGTAATACGCGGTAAGCGTGCATATCGTCGAAAAGTTTTCCGCCGAATTCAAGATAAAGTTTATTATCGAATTTTTTAATGCGTTCTAAAATATGTTCGCTCTGCTTTTTTACGTATAGGTCGTTGTCGAAACCCTTTTTCATATGTAATCCTCAACAAAAAATATTATCCTATATATTCTATCACAGTCGCAAAAATTTTGCAATAGCCGTGATAAAAATTTTTAATTAATTTTGAAAACTTTGTAAATATAGTTCGGCGTACTCTCCGCCAAATTCTA
>CAYTNZ010000155.1:0-2300 GCA_964439285.1 uncultured Clostridia bacterium
TTATATCGAACACGGTGTAAAAGTTTATTCGATAGTTACCATTTTAGATATTATTCAAGCAATCGAAGACGGGATTATCGAAGGCAAAGAACACGTTCAAGCGATTAAAGATTATCTTAAAGAGTACGGCGCTAAATGCTAAAAAGGTGAAATTATGATTGATAAACTTATTAAAAAAATAATAGAAACCGACAATCCGTCGGTAGTGGGAATAGATACTAATTTCGATTATTTACCTGATGATATGAAAGAAGGTGTTGTCGATTTTAAAGTCGCGGCGAATGTTATTTTAGAATTTAATAAAAAGATTATCGATAATATTTGCGATATCGTTCCTGCGGTTAAAGTTCAAATTGCTTATTACGAAATGTACGGACTTTACGGAATGTACGCTTTTGCCGAAACCGTTAAATATGCGAGTGAAAAAGGTTTGATAGTTATGACCGACGCGAAACGTAACGATATAGGTGCGACGGCGGAATGTTACGCTAAGGCGTATCTCGGAGAAACGGACGTAAACGGCAATGTTTACAACGCTTTCGATTCTGATTTTTTAACCGTAAACGGTTATCTTGGTTCGGACGGAATTAAACCGTTTTTGTCTTGGATGGTAAAGCGCGACAAAGGTATATTCGTGCTCGTAAAAACGTCTAATAAATCGAGCGGCGAGTTGCAAGATTTAAAACTCGAAAACGGCAAAACCGTATACGAATATATGGGCTCGCTCGTCGAAAAATGGGGCGAAGAGAGTATCGGCGAATACGGATATTCGAACGTGGGCGCGGTGGTAGGCGCAACTCATCCTAAGCAGGCTGAAATTCTTCGCGCGACTATGCCACACACATTTTTCTTAATCCCCGGTTACGGCGCACAGGGCGGTACTGCCGACGATTTGAAAGTGTGCTTCGATAAAAACGGATTGGGTGGAATAGTTAATTCTTTGCGCGGAATTATATGTGCGTACAAGCAAGAAAAATATAAGGGAATGAGTTTTTACGATGCTGCCCGTCAGGCTTGTATTGACATGAAAAACGATTTGAATCGCGCGATAAAGGACTAAAAAATCAATTATCAAAGTACTATGTTACACATAAATCGCTAAAAACAGGTGAAAATTGTATGAAGGAACTAATCGTTAAAGTTTTAGAAAATAAGCCTTTGGCAAACGGAATTTATAAACTCAAATTCGAATTGCCCGAAAAAATGCATTGCTTAAAATGCGGCAAGTTCGTAAATATATCGGTAGGAAGCGGAGCGCATTTATTGCGCCGTCCTATCGCTATTTGCGAGTACGACGATACGAGCGTTACGATTTGCTATCAGTTAAAAGGTAAAGGAACGCATAATCTTGCAAACGTAAAATCGGGCGATGTGCTTTCTTGCGTGCTGCCGCTCGGTAACGGATTTACTATAGAAGAAAATGAAAAAAACGTAGCGCTAATAGGCGGCGGCGTTGGGATTTTTCCTATGGTTTCCGTTTTAAAAGAGTACGAAAATTCTAATAAAAATTTTCACTCTTACATAGGTTTTCGAAATAAAGACGCCGTGTGTATGCAAGACGTTTTTTCAAGTCTTTCTTCAAGTTCCGAAATCGTTACAGACGACGGCTCGTACGGTAAAAAATCAAACGCGGTTTCCGCTTTTTTCGACGACTTGAAAAATTTTAAACCCGACGTTATTTTATCTTGCGGACCGACTCCTATGCTTCGTGCTTTAAAACAAGGATTAAAAGAGCGTAATCTCGATATTCCTTGTTACGTTTCGTTAGAGGAGAGAATGGCGTGCGGAATAGGTGCGTGTCTTGTTTGCGTATGTAAAAAAGAAGGTAAAGAAGAAAACGCGAGAGTTTGTAAAGACGGACCTGTATTCGAAATTAACGAGGTGGAAATATAATGGCAAATTTAAAAGTCGAACTTTGCGGAGTAAGTTTTAAAAATCCCGTAATCGCGGCGTCCGGCACGTTCGGGTTCGGTAAAGAATTTAACGAAATTTACGATATAGGCGTTTTAGGCGGAGTGAGTACAAAAGGGCTTACGCTCGAAAAGCGGCTCGGAAATCCCACACCGCGAATTGCTGAAGGAAGCAGTGTTATTTTAAACGCGGTAGGACTTCAAAATCCGGGGCTCGATACTTTTTTAAAAGAGGATCTCGATTTTTTAAAGAGTAAAAATATTGTAAAGGTAAGGGAAGTTCAGAATGAAATACGAGAATACTATGGTGACGATGCTTCAAAGTATGATTTCGAACATAAGTTAAAGATAAAAAACATATACGATTTAATCCCATCTAATATGGAAAAT
>CAYTNZ010000156.1:0-2282 GCA_964439285.1 uncultured Clostridia bacterium
ACGAGGGATTTGCCGCAGCCGAAACGCCGCCTTCGGGATATTTATGAAAACTAATCGCCGAAACTTCATCGGGATTGACAAAATCGAGCATTTGTTCGTGTTCTTCGACAGAATCCGCCGTCCAAGAACCCGAATTTTTCAAATGATAAGCACTTTGCCTAAGTTCGGCATCTCCGCTGCCGATAATACGATTATACGGGTCGTTTTCGCTTACGACTTCGGCAAATAATTTTACCGCGTTTATGTAAGCCTCGTAGGTAATTTTATCATTCATATCACGATTTTTTCTACTACTCGTTGCAGGCAACGCTTGCATAAAATCAGACCAGTTTGGTAAATCAGAACCCAATCCGCACTCGTTACCGTATTCCCAGCCGTAAATACCGGGATTTTCGGCATAACGAGATACAACTTTTTGCGTAAACTCGGCGATAAATTTCATCGTTTTGGTTTCTCTTGTCTGCAAAGCAAGCCCTGCAGGTTCATCGAAATAGTCGCTAAGCGATACTTGATTCCAAAAAAACGAAGGAATTAAACCGATTCCGAGAGAACTTGCTTTGTTCACGAGTTTATCTAACGTTTTAAAATAAAGTTCCTCTTTTTTAATAACGTAATCCCAATCGCTATAAGCATACCCTGCGATATTAAAGCGTATAACTTTTACATCGTAAGAAGCCAACGTTTCCAATGCGGCAAGCGAATTAGAAACGTCCCACTTTTGAGAAAAAGCACAGTTGAGCATACTATAATAATTCACACCGAAACCGTAAAATACTTTTCCGTCTTTCATTAACGTACCGTCTTCCGCGGCATACAAGCCGATATGTTCGGGCTTTTTTTCTGGCGCGGTACACGCACAGACAGAAAATACGCTTATCAACGCCAATATTGCCGAAACAATTTTTTTAATCATAATTTTCCTCCTAAAATAATTTGCAACGCCTCGTCTAACGAATCCGCCCTATACGTACAAAGTCCCGCTAATCCCGAAGCGGCAATATTTCCCGCTGTCATACCGATTACGGGATATCCGGCAAGTCTTGCCGATAATACACCGCTGGCAGAATCTTCTAAAATAATAAGTTTTTCGGGGTTTTTACATTTTAATCCCATATAGGCAAGTTCTTTATACATCCACGGATGAGGTTTTGCGGCAAGTTCTCCGATAGTAGAATACTTATTCTCTCCTTTTTCAACGCCGCCCATAATAATTCCGTCATAAAAATCACGAGGATTAATAAGTCCCATTTCGTTAAACGCCGCCTCGATTTCGGGAATCGCCTTATAGAAAAGACCGCTTGAAACAAGCCCGACCTTAATGCCGCGTTCTTTTAAAGTGAGCAAAAATCTCTTTAACCCTTTTACAGGTTGAATTTTACCTTGTTTACCATCCATAACGGCAGCAAGTTCGCGTCTGCTTATTTCGTGATACGTTTCCATAGCGTTTTCGTAAACACCTGTCCCGTATTTTTTAAGCGCGTAATCGAGATGTTCTTCAGTACTATGTCCGGCAACGAAAGGCAAATCTTCGGCAGTAAAACAAATTTCTTTTTTGGTTAGAGCACAAACGGTCTTTTCGATAATATCAATCCAAAATTCCTCGCTGATAATACTTGTGCCGTCAAGGTCCATAACCACGTACTCGGCAGGCGCGCTAAATTCGACCTCTTCGAGCGGATATATAGCCTGTTGTCCGCTACAACTCGTGATGCAACACAACGTTTTTCCTTCATAATCGGCAAACTCAATTTTATTATCTGACGTACCGCGAATTTCTCCTACGCCTGCCTGTCCGGACTTAAACATACCGCCAAGACAACTATTTTTTTGCTCAAGTGCGGTTAAATCGAATTTCATTCTATTACTTTTTCCTTATATATTTTCCGTAATCGCTTATTTTTATTTCTTCTTGCTTTAAGGCTCTATTCGAAATTACCGTAATAACGGCTTTTTTGTTAGGAAGCACGTCGAACCAATCGTCGCTAACAGTAGTTCCGTCGGGAACCGAAACGTGCAACATTCTAACGTATTTATTTGCCGTAACAACGATTTTAGTACGATATTCTTCGCCTACCTTTTCACATTCGCTTATCTCGATTGAATATTCCGATTCAAAAGATAATTGTTTAAACGGCGTTATAAAGTTAAAGGCTGTACCCGAAAATTCCGCTGCGGAATAAGATATGTACAAAACGTCACCAAAAGCCTGCATTTTACCGAGTTCGAGCACCGAATATCCTTTTATCCGTTCGGATTTGCGAGTAACAGGTCCGTAATCGCCG
>CAYTNZ010000157.1:0-2250 GCA_964439285.1 uncultured Clostridia bacterium
TATCTTTTCCGTAAACGCTGTAGAAAAACTGAGTAGAAACCGAAGTATCTAAAACGTCGATTGTTTTATAGTCGAGCGAAAGCGTCGCGCCGAGTTCTAAAACTTTAATTTCGTCGTTCAACACGAATACGGGCGCTGCGGTATCTTCGACCTTTCCGTCCGCATTAAGTTTTAAGGGTTGATTGTTAAGAGCACGAATAGAAACGATTTGCTCGTCTTTACTCTCTTGCATCGAATCGACACTAAAAGTTAAAGGCGTAATAGAACCGGACTTATATTCTGCGTAAACAGAACCGATATTGGTAAACGTTCCGACGTATTTGCCGTTTACGGTTACGTAATATTCGCCCGTCGTTCCGTCGAGAGCCGCACTACCGTCTACCGCATCTTCGGTTAAAGCGATAACGTACTCGTTCGCCGCCGTTATAGCAACGTCGCTATCACCGTTTACGGAAACTTCGGTTGCCGACTTAAAGGTAAGTTTATTTACGCTTTTCGCTTCTTTGTTCATTGTATGTTGAGCGGCTTCTAATTTTAAGGTAAATGCCGAAAAATTAACGTCGCCGAAAGAAAGCGTTGTGGTAAAATATTTAGCAGTTCCGTTTTCGTACCATTTAAGAGCGAGATTTCTGCCGTACGTTACGGTAGATTCAGCCCCCATTTTATAGGTTACGTAATTGTCGCCTTCGTTATTTTCAGGGGCGGAATAAGTTGCGCCAACCGATGCTCTGAAAATATTGTCGGCAGAATAAGTTTCGTTTGTCGCCGCGAATACGGTAGTTGCAATCGCCATGCCGACGCAAAGCAGCATTATCGTAATCAAGCTGAATAATTTAACAATTCGTCTCTTCATTATTTGCTCCCATCGCAATTTATTGTCATAGGCTGAAAGCCATAGTACTTCACTGTATGACTGTACTTGTCTATTTTACACTCAAAACAGTTATTTGTCAATCTCATTTTTACGCTTTTATCAAAAAATTATGTTTAAACCTTATATTTATTATAATTCAAGCGGTTTCGAAGTGTTAAAATACTTCCAAGGATTATTATCCTCGGGCGGTTGAACCATAAATTTTAAGCGCTCTTTTGTTACGGGATGAGTAAACGACAACGAATAAGCCCAAAGTGCAAGGTTTCCCTTTTTGGCGTATTCGCCGCCGTAACGCATATCTCCGTAAACGGGATGAGAAATCCCTGCCATCTGAACGCGTATTTGATGAGTTCTGCCCGTATGCAATTTTACTTCTACGAGCGAAAGTTTAACCTTATCTTCGAGCACCCTGTAATCGAGCGACGCAAGTTTAGCCCCTTCTTCCGTTTGAGTACTGATATAGACCATATTGTTTAAAGGATTTTTCTTTAAATAATTAACCAAAGTCGCGCTCGGCTCTTTCGGACATCCTACGAGCACCGCAAGATATTTCTTTTCGAAATCGCCATCTTTCATCTGCTGAGAAAGTCTTGCCGCCGCTTTGCTCGTTTTCGCAAAAACCATAACGCCGCCGGTAGGTCTGTCTAAACGATGAACAAGTCCTACGTATACGTTGCCGGGCTTTTCGTACGTTACTTTAATATAGCGGCGCACCATTTCTAAAACGCTGTCGTCGCCGCTGTCGTCGCCGCAAGACGGAACGCCTTGAGGTTTTAAAACGACTATTATATGATTGTCTTCGTAAATTACGTTTAACTCTTTATCCATTAATAAAAATTCCTCCTGCTCCGCACGGAAGCGATATACCCTCGTCTGTCGTAATTCCAACCTCGTACGCGTCTACTTTGCCGTTAAAGCGTTTAAGATTGAGTTTTAAAATATTGCTAAGCACCATAGGCTGCAAGCCCGTAGTGTAACTGTTTATCAAAAAGAAAAGCGGATTATCCGACAACACTTCGCTACAAAGTTTTACGAACGGGAAAAGTTCGCTTTCTATCTTCCACATTTCGCCGTTAGGCCCTCTGCCGTAAGAAGGCGGATCCATTATTATAGCGTCGTACTTGTTGCCGCGTCTTATCTCGCGTTGCACGAACTTTTTGCAATCGTCTATAATATAGCGAATACCCTTGTTTATACCCGAAAGTCTTGCGTTTTCGCCAGCACGTTCGACCATTCCTTTCGCCGCGTCTACGTGAATAACTTCCGCGCCTGCTTTTGCGCAAGCAACCGTCGCGCCGCCCGTATAAGCGAAAAGGTTTAAAACTTTTATCTCTCTTTTAGAATTTTTTATAAGCGACGTCATCAAATCCCAATTT
>CAYTNZ010000158.1:0-2249 GCA_964439285.1 uncultured Clostridia bacterium
TACTCCGCCGCTTAAAAACGTTGCCGACGTAGAAACGTCGCCGAGCAATATATTGCCGACGTCGGCGGCGATGTACCGCGTTCCCATAGAACCGTAAGCGAGCAAAAGAAAAACTCTTGCCGTGGCGGCGGGATTCGCGAAGTTTTTGCCGATACCGCCGAAAAACATTTTTACGACGATTATGGCAAACACGCCGCCGATTATCGGGATATACCACTCCGCTCTCGGCGGTAAATTCAATCCTAAAATAATACCCGTAACTATCGCAGACAAATCCGTAGTTATAGTTTTTTTTCTTATTTTATTATATACTTGTTCGCTTATAAAGCAAGTTGCGACGCAAATAGCAACGAGCATTAAAGCATATAACCCGTAAAATATAACGCCGCATATTACGCAAGGAATAAGAGCGATAATAACGTCGAGCATTATTTTTCGCGTGCTTTGATTGCCAACTTTATGAGGCGACGAGGATACGTGATAATTGCTTATTTCCGCCATTATTTTATCCCCCTTTCGTTAATTAGTTTTTTAGCGAGCAAAACGCTTTGTTTTAAATGTCTTTTAGAAGGGCAAACGTACGAACAGCAACCGCAAGCGATGCACGATTTCGCGCCGAAATTTTTAGCGCCTTCTAAATCTTTAGCAAAAAGCGACGATTCGATATATACGGGCATAAGTCCCATAGGGCACGCCTGAACGCACTTACCGCACCCGATACAAGAGTCGATGGTTTTATCGTCGCATTCCGATTTATCTAAGAACAATAACGAAGAACTTCCCTTTCCCGTGCAGGCTTTAAGCGAAAAAACGCTTTCGCCCATCATAGGACCGCCCGATACGATTTTGGCGGCATTTTCGTCGTCGCCGCCGCAAAACTCAGCCACGGTACGAAAAAGAGTCCCCGTTTTCACCCAAATGTTTTTAGGGTTTTTTACGCAATTTCCGGCAACCGTCATAACGCGCTCGTAACAAGGTTTGTTTTCGTAAACGGCATTATAAACGGCAAGAGCAGTATGAACGTTAACCACCACCGCTCCTACGTCTATCGGAAGTTTCCCCTCGGGCACTACTTTTTTGGTACAAGCGTAAATCAATTGCTTTTCAGCGCCTTGAGGATACTTTGTTTTAAGTTTTTTAACTTCGATTGAAAGCTCGTCGTTTTTTTCTTTTGAAAGCGCGGATTTAAGTGCGAAAATCGCTTCGGGTTTATTATCTTCTACACCAACGTATGCTTTTTTAGCGCCGCAGGCAATCATTACCGCACGTATACCCTTTATGATATTTCGTGTATATTCGAGCATTATACGAAAATCGCAATTTATATACGGCTCGCACTCGGCGCCGTTAACGACCAAACAATCGACGTTCTTTTGACCTACGTTTAATTTTGCGAAAGTAGGAAACGTAGCGCCGCCCATTCCCACGATGCCTGCATCGGCAATTCTCGTAAGAACGCTGTCTCGCGTAATTTCTCCCATTTCGGGAAGAAAAACTTCTTCTTCCGAAAAATCGTTTTCTATTAAAACGTGCTCTTTCTTTTTACCCGTAAGCGTTATATGAGTAACCACGCCTTTAACCGTACCCGAAATCGGCGAAAATACCGCCGCCGACAATCCTTGATTAGCCCTTGCTATAAGTTGACCTTTCTTCACCCTGTCGCCTGCGGAAACTACGGGAACTGCAGGCGCGCCTATATGCTGTGAAAGCGATATATAAACCTTTTCGGGTTCAGGACCTCTTTCTATCGGCAAGTCGCGAGTTTGGTGTTTATAACCTGCGGGATGCACGCCGTTTTTAAACGTATTTGCTGACAAAACAACCTCCGAATACAAATCTTTTGATATATATTTGCTTATTATACCACTTTTTACCGCAATTGTAAAGAAATATAAATGCAATAAAAATGCTATTCGCGTTTCAAAATTTATCCAACGTGCTTTTACGTTTTTTTAAAACGCCTTTTACGCCGCTTGTAAACTGCCAAACGGAAAGCAAACACAAAAAAACGCCGAATCCCGTTTGTAGCGACTCCGCTTTTATAAAACTTACCAAAACACCGCAAACAACAGATAAAACGACTGCGGGAATTATTATATATCCTATACCTTTCGTATCTAAAAGATTATTTTTAGAATGAACTTTTAATGACAAAACAGCCATAGGCAAAAAGGTAATAAGGTTTACCGATTGAGCCAAATGCTGCTCGACGCCGCAAAATATCGTAAGGATAGGAATAAGCACCGTTC
>CAYTNZ010000159.1:0-2227 GCA_964439285.1 uncultured Clostridia bacterium
AGAGGAAAATAAAGATGAATTGGCTGAAGTAGTCCGTGACTATGATATGGTTATCATTACTGCCGGTATGGGCGGCGGTACGGGTACCGGTGCTGCTCCCGTGATTGCAAAAATCGCGAGAGATTTAAAAATTTTAACCATTGCCGTTGTTACCGAGCCTTTTAATTTCGAAGGCAAAAAACGTATGGACAATACGGCGAAAGGTTTAGAAAATCTTAAAAAATACGTCGATACTCTCGTTATTATTCCTAACGACAAAATAATGTGTGTAGTTCCTAAAAACACGCCTATGGCTGAGGCTTTAAGAGTTGCAGACGAAATTTTAAAACAAGGTATTCGCGGTATTGCCGATCTTATAGTAAATCCCGCGCTTATAAATCTCGACTTTGCCGACGTAAGGACGGTTCTTAAAGACCAAGGACTTGCTCATCTGGGCGTAGGCGTAGCCAAGGGCGAAAACAGAATAGTAGAGGCGGTGCGTCTTGCCGTTAACTGTCCTTTGCTCGAAACTACCATAGAAGGCGCAAAGGGTGTTATCTTAAATATCGTTGGCGGAAACGATTTAACTATGGACGAAGTGCAAACCGCCGCAACGCTCGTTCAAAGCGTTGTCGATTATTCGGCAAATATTATTTTCGGCGCGTGTATAGACGGTAACATAAACGACGAAGTAGAAGTAACCGTTATCGCTACGGGTTTTCCTCACGTCGAAAATATGTACAATATGAAAGACGAGCGCAATATGGCGAGCAAAAACTTTTTCGTAAATCGCGGACTTCCCGAAAATTCGCAAGGTGTTGCTGCTAATGCTCAGCCACGTCAAACGAACGCTGCTCCTTCGTACGTTCGCACTCCTATGAATAACACTATGAACGGTCAACAGCCTGACGTTTACAGACAACCTTATCAGCAACAACGTCAAGAACAGCGAGTTCAGCCTCAGCAATACGCTCAGCCTGCTCAGTATATGCAGCAACCCGTTCAAGAACAACAATACGCGCAAGAGCAACAACAATATGTTCAGCCACGCCAACCTCAGTACGTTCAACAGCCTATGCAAAATCAACAACCGCAGTACGTTCAGCAACCTATGCAAAATCAACAACCCGTTCACGCTCAGCAAAATCCCGAACCTGCAGTTGAAAGAGATAATAAAGATTTACCTACGTTTGTTCAAAGATTGTTTAAAAAGAAATAGAAATATAAAAAACTTCCGCAAAAAATTTGCGGAAGTTTTTTTATGTTATAAAATAAAATCGCGGCGTTTTTGCCGCGGATTTATAATCGACCTGTCGACGTGTTAATTTACTTAAACGAATAGGGACAAAAGCCGAATATTCGCTAAAATTTATAATTTAAACGTTTTGACTTAATTACAGGATTGTAATTAAAAGGATAGTAAAAAAGAAGCCTTTTAAGACTTCTTTTTAAACTATAAAATTATACTGTTTTTGGTGCTTCATTGGCATAGGCGGAAAGGATTGCATTTTTTAAGTCTTCGCGAGTCTCGGTATTAAGTGGATGTGCAATATCCTTAAATTCGCCATCGCTGGTTTTTCTACTTGGCATTGCAATGAAAGGACCATCGTTACCGTCGATAACTTTAATGTCGTGAATTACAAAACAATCATCGATAGTGATAGACGCGACGGCTTTCAGCTTGCTGTCATCTTTTTTGACAAACCTGATGCGAACATCCGAAATTTTCAAATTCTTTCCCTCCTTATAAATTGTATAACGGAAATGATTTTACACTAATTTTTTTAATTTTACAACTATTTTTGCTACATTTGTTGCGAAAAATTTAAAAAAAATGAAAAATCTTGTCAATTTTTTCCGTTTTTGGCATATCTTTATGATATGTACAGTAATTTTTTGCAACAATTTAAGCGTATTCATTTTGTCGGAATAGGCGGAATCAGTATGAGCGGACTCGCCGAATATCTTTATTTTCGCGGCTTTTTAGTTAGCGGTAGCGACTCGAATAATAGCGAAATTATCTCTCGAATGAGCCGAAAAGGTATAAAAATTTATATAGGCCATAGTGCTGAAAACGTATTAAAAGCGGAATTGGTAGTTTACAATTCGGCTATAAAAGAGGATAATCCCGAAATCGTAAGTGCTAAAAATAACAATATTTCGTTGATAAGCCGAATAGAACTTTTATGCGAAATTATGAAGGATTTTAAATATACGGTGGCGATAGGCGGAAGCCACGGCAAAACTA
>CAYTNZ010000160.1:0-2209 GCA_964439285.1 uncultured Clostridia bacterium
CAGAACGTTCCGTCGCAAGTCCTTTTTCCATTCTGTCAACGGTAATAACCATACCCGTTATATCAACGTTCGCCGCACCTTTAAGTTTAGGCAAAACTTCTTTAAGCGCTTTACCCGAAGTCATAACGTCTTCGATAATTACAACCTTTTCCCCGTCGGCAAGTTGTTTACCTACAAACATACCGCCTTCACCGTGGTCTTTAACTTCTTTTCTGTCAAAGCAAAAATTAAGGTTTTTTCCGTATTTATCGTACATAGCAAGCGTTGCGGCAAGCGACAACGGCACGCCTTTGTACGCAGGTCCGAACAACGTATCCGCCTCTATATTGTTTTCGTTTATGCAATCGGCGTAAAACTCGCCGAGTTTTTTAAGTTGCTCGCCCGTTTTATATTCGCCGGCATTTAAAAAATACGGTGCGATACGTCCGCTCTTTAATTTAAAAGTACCGAATTTAAGCACGTTGCAATCAGCCAAAAATTTAATAAATTGTTGTTTATAAGTCATAACAAACTCCTTTATCCATTATATTTAATTTCACCGTCTACCAGCGTATATTTAATTTCGCCATAAACTTCCGTTCCGTTAAACGGCGTGTTTTTACCTTTTGATACGAATTTCGCACTATCAATAACGTATTTTTTATCAAGGTCGGCAATCATAATATCGGCAACGCCGCCTTCGGCAATTTTTCCGCCTTCGAGTTTTAATATATCGGCAGGCGCAAAACTCATTTTATTTACAAGGTCGCAAACGCTCATAGCACCCGATTTTACAAGATAAGTATACGAAAGCGCAAACGAAGTTTCTATTCCGCTTATACCGAAAGCCGCAAGATTATATTCGATATTCTTTTCGTCTTTATGATGCGGTGCGTGGTCGGTTACGATACAATCGAGCGTTCCGTCTTTTAAGCCGTTTATAATAGCGGCAACGTCGTCCGCTTCGCGAATAGGCGGATTCACTTTGGTGTTAGCGTCAAAACCCGTAACGACATCGTCGGTCAGCGTAAAATAATGCGGACAGGTTTCTGCTGTAACTTTAACGCCTCTCGACTTCGCCTCGCGAATGAGTTGAACGCCGCCCTTGGTGGAAACATGACAAATATGCACGGGAATATTTAAAGTTTCGGAAAGTATAATTTCTCTCGCAATCATAACTTCTTCCGCGGCACGAGGAATCGCTTTTAGTCCTGCCAAAGTACTGTTATACCCTTCATTCACCACACCGCCGTCTACAAGATTTTTATCTTCGCAATGAGAAAGACAAATCATACCGAAATCTGACGCATACTCCATCGCAAGACGCATTATTTTAGCGTTCATAACGGGTTTGCCGTCGTCGCTTATAGCAACCGCGCCCGCTTGTTTCATTTTACCGATTTCGGCAAGTTGTTCGCCTTGTAAGCCTACAGTTATCGCACCGATAGGACGAACTTTTACCAAATCAACTTCTTTCGCTCTACCGATAATATAGCCGACAATCGCGGCGTTATCGCACACGGGCGAAGTATTAGGCATACAGCAAACTTGCGAAAAACCGCCCTTTACCGCCGCAGCCGCTCCGCTTGCGATATCTTCTTTATATTCGAACCCCGGTTCTCTTAAATGAACGTGCATATCTATAAGTCCCGGAAAAACGTACAACCCTTTCGCGTCGATTACGTCAGCATCGTCCGCTTTAATGTTTTTTGCGATTTTTACTATTTTTTTACCATCGATTAACAGGTCGCTAATCTCTGTTTTATCGTTAAAAACCACGTTTCCGCCACGAATCAATATCATTTGTCAATCTCCTTATTTTGTTTCGTTAAAAGGAATAAAATCGCCATTCTCACGGCAACGCCGTTTAAAACCTGTTCGTTTATTTTGCTCGTATCGCCGTCGATAACAGAAGACGTAAGTTCGACTCCGCGGTTTACGGGACCGGGATGCATAACTATATGATTAGAATCGGCGTATTTTAAATCGTCGTCGCATACCCCGTAAAATTTATTGTATTCCGAAAGCGAAGGAAACAATCCGCCTTGCTGACGTTCGAGTTGAATTCTAAGTCCCATCACGACGTCCGCACCCGATATCGCGTCTATTTTCGATTTTGCGATTGTCGCCCCCATCTTGTCCATTCCGTGCGGAATAAGCGTAGACGGCGCATACATAGTTACGTTTGCGCCCATTTTAGTCAAACCGAAAAGATTGCTTTTAGCAACTC
>CAYTNZ010000161.1:0-2194 GCA_964439285.1 uncultured Clostridia bacterium
GATAATTAAAAATTATAATCGCGCCATGTATAACGAACAAATATATCACGATATACATCAAGATTGTTGCGATACTTGGTTCAAGGTAATGAGTATCAGCGAATTGAATACGCCCGTGGTCGAAATCTTTTGGTATTACGGCGTTATAATGCTCTATGCCGTTTCGTTTATGTTAATGAAAAGCGGCATTATGGGCATAGATACGGGTACTACCGTTATGTTCGTAAGTTATATGGGATTGTTTTCCACGCCGCTTACGCAACTTTCGGCTATAATACAAAATTTATCGCAGGTTTCGGCAAACCTTGAAAGAATTTTCGAAACTATGGATACTCCTGCCGTTATCGAAGATTCGCCGAACAGTATCGAACTTAAAAACATTAAAGGAAAAATCGACTTTAACAACGTTACTTTTTGTTACGAAGAAGGAATAAACATATTAGAAAATTTCGACTTGCACGTAGAACCCGGGCAAAGCATTGCGCTTGTAGGACCTACGGGAGCCGGAAAAACTACCGTAATTAACCTTTTAACGCGTTTTTACGACGTTAAAGAAGGTTCTGTTACGATAGACGGTATCGACGTAAGAAGCGTTACTTTAAAGTCTTTACGCCACGAAGTAGGCGTGCTTATGCAAGACCCGTTTATTTTTAAAGGAACGGTTATGGAAAATATCCGTTACGGCAAACCCGATGCGACCGACGAAGAATGCATAACCGCGGCAAAACGTATTTTTGCCGATACGTGTATAGAAAAAATGCCAAACGGGTATTTCGAAGAATTAGCCGAACGGGGCGAAGGACTTTCGGCAGGCGAAAAACAATTGATAAGTTTTGCGCGAATAGTTTTAAAAAATCCTTCGGTAATAGTATTGGACGAGGCGACGAGTTCGATATCGTCGGATATGGAAATGCTAATACAGCGTGCGCTCGAAGAACTTTTAAAAGGCAGAACTTGCTTTATCGTAGCGCATAGGCTTTCTACGATACGAAATTCGGATAGAATATTGTATATTTGCAATAAAGGTATTGCCGAGTCGGGAACGCATGACGAGTTGATGGCTAAAAAAGGTTTGTATTATTCTCTTAATACCAATTCTAAAAACGTAAAAAAATAAAATTTTAAGGAAGGTTATTATGCCTCATATAAACGTAAAAATGTTAAAGGGTAGAACCGATGAGCAAAAGAAAAATCTTGCATCCGCTCTTGCAAAAACTTTGCAAGAGCAGTTAGGTTGTTCTAATGCTCACGTTTCGTGCTCTATCGAAGATTATACCGCCGAAGAGTGGCAGTCGGTTTTTAAAACCGAAATTTGCGAAAAGCAAGATAAAATTTATAAAAAGCCCGAATACGACCCGAAAGATTTACTATAAGGAGATAATTATGTCAGAAAATTGTACGCACGAATGCGATAGTTGCTCGGAAAATTGTTCGAGCCGCGATATGAGAAAAAAGCCGCACGAACTTAGTAATATTAAAAAAGTTATAGGCGTTGTCAGCGGTAAAGGCGGAGTTGGCAAGTCTTTAACGACCGCGTTGTTGGCGGTTACCGCACAGCGCAACGGTTTTAAAACCGCTATTATGGACGCGGATATTACAGGACCGTCTATTCCTAAAATGTTCGGTATAAACGAAAAAGCAACGGGTTCTGAATTCGGTATTTTGCCCGTAACGAGCAAAACGGGCGTTGAAATTATGTCAATGAACGTTTTGTTAGATAACGACAGCGACCCTGTAATATGGCGCGGACCTGTAATTGCGGGAACGGTTATGCAGTTTTGGACCGACGTTATTTGGAACGACGTAGATTATATGTTCGTGGATATGCCCCCGGGAACGGGCGACGTTCCGCTGTCTATTTATCAATCGTTGCCGCTCGACGGAATAGTAGTGGTTACTACGCCGCAAGAACTTGTTTCGATGATTGTCAAAAAGGCAGTGAATATGGCAAATGCAATGAATATTCCCGTGCTTGCGCTCGTTGAAAATATGAGTTACGTTAAATGCCCCGATTGCAATAAGATAATCGAAATTTTCGGCAAAAGCAAAGTCGATGAACTTGCCAAAGAATACGAAATTGAAAACGTTGCAAGACTTCCTTTCGATAACAGGCTTAGCGCTTGCAGCGATAAAGGACTTATCGAACTTTTCGAAGGCGATTATTTTAACGAGTTGTTTAACTCTATCGAAAAAA
>CAYTNZ010000162.1:0-2186 GCA_964439285.1 uncultured Clostridia bacterium
AACGTTTACGAAAAAACCGCAATCGACGTATTATTATATGCAAAAAACGGAACTTTTATCGCGTCCGCGAGCGGTAGGTCGGATTTTAAGCCGATAATCTCGTTCGAAAACGTTTACGTAGATACCGAAAAACATCGTACGCATTTTAAAATTTTTTATAAATCGATTATTTTCGGCGAAATTAAAGGCGACGACGACATTGCGCGAAACTACGCATATATGCTTTCGGGAATTATAGAAAATATGGCGAGTAAAGACGTAAATATTTCTAAAGAAGAATTCGCAAAGCGCATACTGTTAGGCGATTGCGGCGGAACTGACGTGCATAAATTCAAAACCAAGTTTTCAGTTCCAGATTTGCATTTTTACGTACTTGCGTTAAAAAGCAATCAAAAAATAAACGAAGTTTTGAATATTTCTTCGCAATACGTTACGAACGGCGTGGATTTTGCCGTTAAAATGAGCGAAACGGAATGTGTTTTAATTAAGTTTTTAGAAGAAGACGGCGAGTATCAGTCGAGTGCCGATTTTGCCTTCTTTTTAGCGAATTCTATGATGGAAGAACTCGGTTTAAAAGTCGAAATAGGGGTAGGCTGCACTTTTTATCGATTCGAAGAAGCGTGCGTTTCGTATCAGCAAGCGGCAACCGCGCTTAGAATGAGCAACGTTTTCAAGTCGAAGGGTAGCGTTCATACCTATCGCGAGTATATTTTAATTAAAATGCTCGAAGATATACCCGAAAGCAAACTTTCGGAGTATTTTTCGGTGCTTTTAGACGGCGAAGCGAAAGAACTTTTAAAAGACGAAGAAATGGTAAATACAGCCGAAGAATTTTTAGAAAACAGCCTTAACGTAAGCGAAACTTCGCGAAATCTTTATATGCATCGCAATACGCTTATGTACAGGCTCGATAAAATAGAACGAGTTATGGGGTTGAATTTACGCAAGTTTTCGGATGCGGTAACGTTTAGAATTATTACGATTTTATATAAACTGTTAAAGTGATTTTATAAAATCTAAAATTTTTTAATTGTTATAAATTAAGAACGTAGGAAGATAAAAAGTTATGAACGTTTACGAAAAATCGTTAAAATTGCATAAAGAACTAAAAGGTAAATTAGAAGTAAAGTCGCTTATACCCATAACGGATAAAGACGCGCTTGCGACCGCGTATACTCCCGGGGTTGCCGAGCCGTGCAGAGAAATTGCAAAAAATCCTGAAAATGCGTATACGTATACGCGAAAATGGAACACCGTTGCGGTCGTTTCGGACGGTAGTGCGGTTCTCGGGCTTGGAAATATAGGCGGACTTGCGGGGCTTCCCGTAATGGAAGGTAAAAGCGTACTTTTTAAAGAATTTGCCGATATAGACAGTATTCCTATCGTGCTTTCGGGGCAAGACGAAGACGATATAGTTAAAACGGTTGAGATGATAGCGCCTTCTTTCGGCGGAATAAATCTCGAAGATATATGTGCGCCTAAGTGTTTTTCGATTGAAAAACGCTTGAAAGAAAAATTGGACATTCCCGTATTTCACGACGACCAACACGGCACTGCCGTCGTTGTTTTCGCGGCTTTGTTAAATGCTTTGCGTTTAAAAAATATACCTTTGAGCGATGCCAAAATAGTTATTTGCGGCGTCGGTAGCGCAGGGATTGCCATCTGTAAACTTTTGCTTGCGGGTGGTGCTAAAAATATTATAACTTGCGACAGATTAGGAATTATTGCAAGGGGCGAGCCTTGGTTGAACGCGGCTCAGAAAGAAATTGCCGAAATAACCAATCCCGAAAATAAAAAAGGAACGCTTAAAGACGCTGTTTGCGGCGCGGACGTGTTTATCGGCGTTTCCGCTCCTAAACAGTTAACTTTCGAAACGGTAAAAACAATGGCGAAAAAGCCGATAATTTTTGCAATGGCTAATCCCGAGCCCGAAATTTATCCGAGCGATGCGATTGCTGCCGGGGCATATATAGTGGGTACGGGCAGAAGCGATTTTGCGAATCAAATAAATAACGTGCTTGCTTTTCCCGGAATTTTTCGCGGCGCGCTCGACGTTCGAGCAAGCGATATAAGCGAAAAAATGAAATTGGCGGCGGCTTACGCGCTTGCCGATTTGGTAGGTAGCGAACTTGCGCCCGATTATATTATTCCCGATGCGTTTAATCCTAATGTTGCAAAGAAAGTGG
>CAYTNZ010000163.1:0-2169 GCA_964439285.1 uncultured Clostridia bacterium
AAGAACGCAGTCGAACATATCTATTCCGCGCATAACCCCTTCGATAAGACAATCGGGGCTTCCTACCCCCATTAAATATCTCGGCACGTTTACGGGTAATTGCGGTTGTAAAATATCAAGCATTTCGTACATCAAAGGTTTAGGTTCTCCTACGGACAAGCCGCCGATTGCGATACCGTGTTTTGCGTAAGGTTTTGCGTACTCTAAACTTTTTAAACGTAAATCACCGTAAAAATTGCCCTGAACAATCGGGAAAAGCGCTTGTTCGGGATTGTTATGCGCCTTGGCGCAACGCTCTAACCACGAAGCCGTTCTGTCGAGCGCGCGCTGAGCGTATTTTTTATCCGCGCCGTATTTACTGCACTCGTCGAATTGCATTATTATATCCGCACCGAGTGCGTTTTCGATTTCCATTACTTTTTCGGGCGTAAAAAAATGTTTACTGCCGTCGATATGCGAATTAAACCACACGCCTTCGTCTTTTATATTATTAAGTTTTGCGAGAGAAAAAACCTGAAAACCGCCGCTGTCGGTCAAAATAGGTCTGTCCCAATTCATAAATTTATGCAATCCGCCCGCTTTTTTTATAAGTTCGTGCCCGGGACGCATATACAAATGATAGGTATTCGACAATATAATTTGACTGCCAGCCGTCTTTAAATCTCTCGGCAATACACCCTTTACCGTTGCCTGAGTACCCACCGACATATATACGGGCGTTTCGATATCGCCGTGAGGCGTGTGAAATATACCCGCTCTCGCACCCGTTTCGGGGTCTGTTTTTATAACTTCAAATGAAAATTTTTCCAAAATTTACTCCGTTTAATGCAATTTGAAAATTGCTTATTTATTTAATGATTGTTTTCACAAAAAACGTTTCAGTTCGGTTAAACAAAATTTTTTACGTATACTTTATTACGACAAATCGTCTCAAACATTAAAACACTATTCTATGAACATCGCGTCGCCGAAACTGAAAAATCTATACCCTTCTTTTACAGCCGTTTTATACGTTTCGAGCGTATTTTCTCGGCCCATAAACGCCGATACGAGCATAACGAGCGTACTTTCGGGAAGGTGAAAATTAGTAATAAGCGCGTCTACGCACTTAAATTTATAAGGCGGATAAATAAAAATTTGCGTATCGCCGCTGCAAGCCTTTAAAACTCCTTTTTCGTCGGCAACGCTCTCTAAGGTACGAACGGACGTAGTGCCTACCGCAATTACCCGTCTGCCTTCTCTTTTAGCCTTATTTATAATTTCCGCCGCTCGCTCGTTAACCTCGTAATGTTCGGAGTGCATTACGTGATTTGTTAAATCGTCTTCTTTTACGGGGCGGAAAGTACCGAGTCCTACGTGTAAAAGAACTTCGGCTATTTCGACTCCTTTTGCTTTTATTTCTTCTAAAAGCCCGTTGGTAAAATGAAGCCCTGCCGTAGGCGCGGCAGCCGAACCGTCCGTTTTGCAATAAACGGTTTGATAACGCGTTTGGTCTTCAAGTTTTTCTTTTATGTACGGCGGCAACGGCATCGAACCTACGCGAGATATTATATCTTCGAACACGCCGTCGTATATAAATTCCACTATACGCTCGCCCGTTTCGGTACGGTCTTTCACTTCGAGCGAAAGTTCTTCCGATATTTTAAGTTTTGCTCCTATTTTTGCCTTTTTACCCGGTTTTACCAATACTTCCCAACAGGTGAGATTTTTTCTTTTTAACAATAAAATCTCTACCTTTCCGCCGTTTTGAGTATACGCGTACATACGCGCAGGTAAAACCTTGGTATTGTTTATTACGAGCACATCGCCCGCCTTTAAGTAATTTATAATATCGCGAAAAACGCGATGCTCTATTTTATTCGTTTTTCTGTCGTAAACCAAAAGCCGAGAAGAATCGCGCGGCTCGGCAGGAGTTTGCGCTATGCATTCTTCGGGCAAATCGTAGTAATAATCTGATTTTTTAAGCATTTTATATATTGTAATCGATTGAATTTTTATTTTTTTAATTTTTAAAAGGATACTCGTTTTACACGAACTTATTCGTCAAAAACAGAAATTTGTTTAATGACTTTATCCGTCAATTTAACGCCCATATGTTCGTATGCGCCTTTAAGGCAAACTCTTCCGCGCGGAGTACGCGCTATAAAGCCCAATTGCATTAAATAGGGT
>CAYTNZ010000164.1:0-2156 GCA_964439285.1 uncultured Clostridia bacterium
GTCCGAAAGTACGACCCCGTCGGGAGCAAAATTTAAAATTTGTTCCGCGGTATAGTTTGCAGGCACGCGAATAACTTTATTGTCTTTTTCGACAAGCGCAGGTACGGTTGCTTCTCTCGCGCCGAAATCCCACAAAATTATTTTGCGCTTTGCGTTATCGTCGCCGTAATACTTAACCTCGTCAACCGTACAAGCAGAAACCGCGTTTTTAACCGCAAATTTTTGTACTTCGCTCAAATCCTGAACTGGATGAGAAGAAATAATCGCGTTCATAACGCCTACTTCTCTTACAGTTTTGGTAAGTTCTCTCGTATCTATACCGTAAACGCCTATTACGTTGTTGCGAACCATATAATCGTTAATGGTTTCTTCACAACGGAAGTTTGAAGGTTTTTCACAATATTCGCGAACGATAAACGCGGAAAGAGCAGGTTTCACGCGCTCTCTATCCTTTAATATCATTCCGTAATTTCCTATAAGCGGAAACGTTTGAATAACAATTTGTCCAAAATACGAAGGGTCGGTGATTGTGTCGATATAACCGACTGCGCCCGTATTAAATACAAGTTCGCCGATTACGTCGCCTTTCGCGCCGAATCTTTTCCCTTCAAAAACACGACCGTTTTGTAACGTTAAATAAACTTTTTGCTCCTTCATAGTAACTTCCTTATATAAAATTTATTTCTCCATTAATTTGCAAAGAACCGCTTTTTGTGCATGAAGTCTGTTTTCTGCCTCGTCGAAAATTTCGTCGGCATGCGTCTCGAACACTTCTTCGGTTATTTCTTCTTCTCTATGCGCAGGCAAGCAATGCAACACTAAAACGTCTTTATGAGCAACGCCCGTAAGTTCGGCGTTTATTTGATAATTTTTGAATACCTTTTCGCGTTCCGCTTTTTCGCTTTCTTGTCCCATACTCGCCCAAACGTCAGTATACAAAACGTCTGCGTCTTTCGCCGCGGCATAAATATCGTGCGTTACGGTTATTTTGCCGTTTTCTTTCGCCCAACTTACTATTTTTTCATCGGGGCGATAATTATCGGGGCAAGCAATCGCTATTTCCATACCCGTTTTAACGCAACCGACGATAAGCGAATTCGCCATATTGTTACCGTCGCCGACAAAGCACATTTTTAAACCTTTAAGATTACCCTTACACTCTCTTATAGTCATAAGGTCCGCAAGTACTTGACAAGGATGGCAATAATCGGTAAGTCCGTTAATGATAGGAATACTTCCGTATTTAGCCAAATCTTCAACGTCTTGCTGAGCAAACGTTCTAATCATTATACCGTCGAGATAACGCGATAATACCCTTATAGTATCTTTAATTGGCTCGCCCCTTCCTATTTGCAAATCTCTATCCGATAAAAACAACGCCTGACCGCCGAGTTCGTACATTCCCACTTCGAAACTTACTCTCGTTCTCGTAGACGATTTAGAAAAAATCATACCGAGTTTTTGCCCTGCGAGCCTATGGTGTTTTACATTGTTCTTTCGTTCGTATTTAAGCCTATCGGCAAGGTCTAATACGGAATAAATTTCTTCGGTTGACAAATCTTGTAGTTTTAATAAGTGTTTCATTGTGAAATAACCTCGTTTAGTATTTTTAACGCCGTATCGATTTCGTCTTTTTTTACGTTGAGAGGCGGCAATAAACGCAATTTATTTTTTGCGGTTAAAACTATCAAGCCCTTTTTCAAGCATTCGTTTGCAACCGTTTTCGCGTCTTTTGTAATTTCGAGCCCTATCATAAGCCCTTTGCCCGACACCGACAATACGTTTTTTATTCTGCCAAGATGCGTAAACAAATACGCGCTCTTTCCTTGAACTTCGAGCATTAAATTGTTATCTAACCTTTCGAGTATGCTTATAGCGCCCGCACAGGCTACGGGATTCCCGCCGAAAGTAGAACCGTGGTCGCCGTACGAATAAACTTTTTCGGTTTTATCGAAAAACATAGTTGCGCCCAAAGGCAAACCGCCGGCAAGCCCCTTTGCAGTGGTTACGATATCAGGTTTAATTTCGTAATGCTCGTAAGCGTATAATTTACCCGTTCTGCCGTTACCCGTTTGCACTTCGTCGATAATAAGCAAAATATCGTATTTTTTGCAAAATTGCGCTATTTTTTTAACTTCTTCTTCGTTTAATGGATT
>CAYTNZ010000165.1:0-2154 GCA_964439285.1 uncultured Clostridia bacterium
ATTATTGCCGCTGCAATGAAAGCCGACATTTACGAAAACTGGACGGACGTAAGCGGATTTATGGCTTGCGACCCGAGAATAGTTAAAAATCCCGTAAGTATCGAACGTATTTCGTATAAAGAACTTCGCGAACTTTCGTATATGGGCGCAAACGTTTTGCACGCCGACGCTATTTTCCCCGTTCGTAAACTCGATATTCCTATTCAAATTAAAAATACTTTCCGTCCCGAAGACGAAGGTACGCTTATTTTACCTTCAAAAAAATACGTGGGTAGCGGAAATATAGTAACGGGCGTTGCGGGTAAAAAGGGTTTTACAGTAATTTTCCTTGAAAAGTCTTTGATGAATTCCGAATTGGGCTTTGCTCGCAAAGTACTTTCCGTTTTAGAAGAAAACAACGTTTGTTTCGAACATATGCCTTCGGGTATCGATACGCTTTCGCTCGTTATCGAAAACAGTTATCTTAAAGAAGGTATGCTCGATAAACTCGTAGAACAAATTAAAAAAGCGGTATCGCCTAATTATATAAGAATACTCGAAAATATCGCGCTCGTAGCAACGGTAGGACACGGTATGTCGCATAACGTCGGAACTTCTGCCAGACTTTTCGGCGCATTATCGCGCGCTAATATCAACGTAAGAATGATCGATCAAGGTTCGAGCGAGCTTAATATAATCGTGGGTATTGCCGACGACGATTATCAAAAATGTATCGGCGCGATTTATAACGAGTTTTTTAATTAGTAGTACCTTCGTTTAAAAATAGGTTAAAAATTTTATTTATTATAGGTTTGTTGTGAAAACTTTACTTTTAAAGAAAATTCTTTATGCCGGTTGCTATTTGGCGGCTGCGATAATTATAGAATTAATCACTTTCAACGTAATAAGTATAGGCGTTTTTCCTACGTATGCATGGCTTGATATAGCGATTATGTTTTTTCTTGCCGCGATAGTGTTCGTAATACCGAACTTTGTCGCGCAAGCAATCGTTATATGTATTTTGCTTGCCCTTCAAGCGATACTCGGAGTGGTAAACGAAGCGCTTTACAGTATGAGCAATATGGTGTTCAGTTTAAATATGCTCAATCTGTTAAACGAAGTGGGCGGAGTTTTTAATAACGATTTTGTTAATTATTTACTAGGCGGAGCGCTTTTGGCGATAGTTGCCTGTGTCGGCGTCGTTTTCGGGTTTTTGCGAAGAATTAAAACCAAACACACCTTTAAATTACAAGTCGTTATATTGCTCGTATCCGTATTTATAGCAATCGCCGGCGGGGCGTCGATAGTTTACTTTATAACTTTAAATTCGTTTACGACGGCAACCGAAAGCGACGAATTGTACATATATAAAGACGATGCGTATCTTTACGACACGCAATTTATTGGCACTAAGGCGTATAAAAAATTCGGTACGTACGGTTATTATTTTAAAAATATCGATATTTTTATGAACAGCCTTGCGTCGAGCGACGATAAAGACGATTCGAATTCGGCTTTAAATTCGATTTCCGATTATTTTAGCGAAGGTAAATTTAGTTCCGAACTTGAAAGTTTAGACCTGACCGCATACGGCGGAAACGACGATATTATGACGGGTAAGTTAAACGGTCAAAACGTAGTGCTTATCGTTATGGAGTCGGGCGAATGGTTTTCTATAAATAACGAATATACGCCCACGCTTTATGCTTTGGCAAAAAACGGTATTTCGATGACCGAATATTACGCAAGAGATAAGACGAACCATTCCGAAGCAATGTCGGTTTTGGGTAGTTATCCTTCGCAAACCGATAATACGATTACGCCGTCGATTAGCAATCCTAACGGATTGCTTAGCCACTCTTTCGATTTTTCTTTGCCTAATATTTTGCAAGAAAACGGATATACCACTAATTATTTTCACGCAAACGACGGCGAGTTTTACGGGCGAGAAGATACTTTTTCTGAACTTTACGGTTTCGATTACGCTCATTTGCTCGATAATATGCAAAGGCTGAAAGGACATTATCAGAAAAACGGATTTTACGATTTCGATAAAGACAGCGAGGTTATTTCGCAATATCTTTCCGAATACGTTAAAATCGACGCAAACGACGACGCGTTTTATACGATGATGATGACGTTAATCAGTCACGGTAATTACGACGATTTGCTAAA
>CAYTNZ010000166.1:0-2131 GCA_964439285.1 uncultured Clostridia bacterium
TTTAGAGATTTAGAAACCGATTGCGTTTGCGATAAGAGTTTACCCGTTTGCGTTTGCGGTAAAAAACGCGAAATTATAACGATAGGAAGAAAACCCGTCGTTGCAAGCGAAGAAGAACAAAAAAACAATTCCCGTTCAAAATGCGCAAAATTGCGCATAGCGGAAAAACTTTGATAATATATATAAGGAGAAGGGCGTTATGGCTACTTTATTTCCCACATTAGAAAGAAAAGTCGAACAAGAACAAACAAACGAAAGTTCGTTAAAAGCATATGGAAGATTAAGCGGACGAGACGAGTCTGCGGTTTTGACAGAAGAACAGAAGGCAATGCAGTTTAATGCCCGTATAGGCGAAAATTACAAGCGCCTTATAAATCCCGATTATACTAAACCCGAGCAGTTTGCCGTGGCTGATTCTTACGGTTACGCAAACAATAACTTTTTCGAGCCGGTGTTCGAACACGCGCGCGTTACCGAAGACATATTCCATGCCGATTCGGTTTACAACGCTCCTAAAAAGAGTTTTGCAGATATTCCGGTTGCAAGCGCCACTACTTACGCAGAGCCCGTAGCACCCGTTCAAGAGCAAGTTCAAACTTATGCTCCGATAGAAGAACAAGGCTACGCTCCGATAGAAGAGCAGGCTTTCGCTACGGAAGATAAAACGCTCGAAGAAGTGGATTTAATGCCTTCTGCGACTACAATTCAATATCAAAACAATCTTTATAAAGACGAACAGCAGTCCGAAAGCAAAAAGTCTTACAAAATGTCTTCAAAGGGCAAAGTAATGATGCTTATTTATTCGTTGGCGGTTGTGGTGATACTTGCTTTGATTATTATCAATACCAGCGTTTTGAATACTCTCGACGGCAACGTGGCAACGCAACGCGAAGCTTTAAGCAGCGTTAAAGGCGAGTACGTTAAAGTTCAAGAAGAAATAGACACTCTTACTTCTGCAGAATCGATTATTGCTCGTGCGGAAAAAGATTTGGGAATGATTATCGGCGATTAATCGACTGATAAACGCGACGTTTGATAAGCGTTCGATTTAAGATTTTTTATTCGACTTAAAATGACGTTTAAAAATAAAAGGACAACGTTAAAAGAGTTTTTGCAAGGTCGAATAAATCAAAGGTGATTTAATATAAAAAAATACAATAAAGAATATTCAGCAACAGTTTTACGAAAGAGGTTATTTGCCGTGTTTATGGCGATAACCTTTATTTTTTTAGTCGTATTTTCTCGTTTTTTTTATATACAGGTTATTTGGAGCGACGAACTTAAAGCACTTGCGTCGGACCAATGGACGAGGGAAATTCCGGTAGTTGCCGAACGAGGAAAAATAACCGATAGAAACGGAACGGTTTTTGCGGGGAATATAACTTCGTACAGTGTGTTCGTGCGCCCTAACGCCGTAGACGACAAAGCGTATACAGCCGAAATTTTATCGTCGATTTTTTCTTTGGACAAAGAAAAGTTTTATAAAAAGTTGACGTCTTCGTCCGTTTCTGAAATAACCGTCGCAAAACATATAGACAAGCAAAAAACCGAGCAGTTGGAAAAGTTCGATTTAAAAGGCGTTTATTATGCTCGAGATAATACGCGAACGTATCCTTATTCCGATTTATTGTGTCAAGTTTTAGGTTTTACTTCTACCGATAATACGGGACTTACTGGACTTGAAAAATATTATAATAAATATCTTTCGGGAACGAGCGGTAAAATTTTATACGAAACGGACCTTGTGGGTAAAGAATTAAAAAAGGGAACGATGTATTACGTTCCCGCGATAGACGGGTTAAACGTAAAAACGACTATCGATTGCGAAATTCAAGCGATTGCGGAAACTGCCATGTCCGACGCGTATAAAACGTATTCGCCGTCGTCGGCGCAGTGTATTGTGCTCGACCCGACAACGTTCGAAATTCTCGCAATGGTAAATTATCCGGGGTACGACTTAAACAACGTGCCGCGAGAAGACGGCAATCTTTTAAACTCGCTTTCGCGAAATAATCTCGTTTGCGATATTTACGAGCCCGGCTCTACTTTTAAAATTATTACCGCCGCCGTAAACGTAGAAGAATATTTGCAAGGAAATTCGAAAGCGTATTCTTTAAATCATATTTTTAAC
>CAYTNZ010000167.1:0-2098 GCA_964439285.1 uncultured Clostridia bacterium
TAAGCGCGCTTTTTCTTCTCGACCAGCCCGTTAAATCTTGAATGCAAGCGATAATATTTTCAAACACCGCAAAAATAGTAGACAGTGCGGCAAACGCCAAAAATATAAAGAACAAACTGCCCCATAACCTTCCTAACGGCATATTGTTAAATACGTTCGGCAGCGTTTGAAAAATAAGCGGAGGTCCTGAATTTACTTCGCCATTGTTAAAAGTAAAGCACGCAGGAAAAATAATCAATCCCGACACTATCGCAACAAAAGTATCGAGCACGGCTACGTTTACCGCCTCGCCCATAAGCGAACGCTCTTTGCCTATATAACTTCCGAATATAGCCATAGAGCCTATACCCAAACTCAGAGTAAAAAACGCCTGACTCATAGCACCGGTTATTATATTGAATATACCCGCCTCTTTCATATTGTCGATATTCGGCACTAAATAAAAATACAAACCTTCGCTTGCGCCGTCGAGAAACAGTCCGTTAACAGCCAAAACGACCATAATCACAAGCAAAGCGAGCATCATCACTTTCGTTACTTTTTCAAGACTTTTTTGTATACTGAACGAACACACGAGCGCGCCGACTATAACGACTATAGCCATAAATAAAATTTGCACCCACGGCTCTTGCAACATTACGCCGAATTCGGCGTTTACTCCGCTCGAATCGAGCCCCACGAAATCACCTTTAGCCATTTTGACGAAATATTGTAAAATCCAACCGGAAACGTTGGTATAAAACATCATCAAAATTATATTGCCTACAAGAGCGAATCCGCCGTGTATATGCCATTTAGTACCTTCCGGCTCTAATTGTTGATAAAGTTTAACGGGGCTTTTTCGGCTTGCTCTGCCGAGCGAAAATTCTATGGTCATAATCGGAATGCCCATTATAACGAGAAACAATAAGTATATCAAAACGAAAACTCCGCCGCCGTTTTTACCGACCATATACGGAAATTTCCATACGTTGCCTATACCTATCGCGCAACCCGCACTTAGCAAAATAAAGCCTAATCGGCTGCCTAACTTTTCTCTTTCCATTACTCTCTCCTGATTTTTTATGATTTAAAAAAATGCCGCATAGTGCTAAAAGTTATTTTAAACTTTTTGCGTTTCGCTTAAAAAACGTTCTCTGTTTTGTTACTTAAATTATTCGAAACAAAGAGTTCGATATTTAAAACTTAACGTTTTTCGTCTTTTTTAGGCGCGTAATCGAATACGTTACTAAAAACCTTCGATTTAGAAATTTTCATAACGAAACGAATAATAAACAACCCCTTTACGGGCATAAATTTTGCGGTAAAATTCATTAATTTCGCGTCCCAACCCAATATCGAACGTTTTCGTTTTTTTATAATTTTACGTGCGATTTTACTCGCCATTTTATAAGCGGGCATCGCCACGTAGTCAAGAGCGCTGTTTTTAGTATTTTCGTCAAAACGGAATAAATCGGTTGCCGTAGTTCCGGGATAAGCCACGCCTACGTAAAATTTACCTTTTTCTTCCATTTGCAACGCTTCGGTGTATCCCTTTAACGCGGCTTTGCTCGCCGAATAAGCCGAAGTGCCGACAACGGTGCAAAGCGACGCCGCCGACGCTATATTAAAAATAGCGGGCAAATCCTTTTTTTTGCCCTTTTTGTTGAGCGTTCCTTTTAAAAGCGGCGAAATAACGTCAACTGCGTACACCGAGGCAAAATAATTGGTTTGCATTATTTTTTCGAAAACATCTATCTCGCTTTTAAGCACGGTGTTAAAAGACGGAAACGCTCCCGCATTGTTTATTAAAAGAATAGGTTCTATTTTATTTTCGATTAAGTAATCTTTAAAATCGAGCCATCCGTTATAATCGCCCACGTCGAAAAGTTTAAACTCGAATTTATCGGAATTATGCCCGAGTTCTTTTTTTAGCGAAAGCATTTTTTGCTCGCTTCTGCCTATACCTAAAACCTTTGCGCCGTATTTTAAAATTAAAAGTTTAGTTAACTCTCTGCCTATACCACCACTCGCACCAGATAAAACAATCCATTTGCCGTTTAACCAATTTCTCATATTTTCACCTTGCGATTAATAGTTGCATTATAACATATTTTTA
>CAYTNZ010000168.1:0-2085 GCA_964439285.1 uncultured Clostridia bacterium
AAACTTTGATACATTGCGTTGAGTTTCGATATGGGTTGATGATTCCACTCGACTTTAACGCTCTTTGCTCCCAAACGATAACATTCTTCGGCAACGTAAGCGACAAATTCTGGTTGGTCGAGTTCGGCTCTTATAATAACGTCTTGCCCTTCGGTTACGTTTACACCGACTTTGGCAATAAGTTTTGCATAATTTTTTAATATAGTCTTTTTCATTTTAACTCCTCGAACGATATTTGCTTTTTAACGCGCACTATACGCCAAAAATAAATTCTCGCGATTAAAACGCCCAATTTCCGCGTTCGAACACGCTTAATCTTTCGCCGTTTTTAGTTATGCCTGTTATTTGCATATCGCGAGTGCCTATCATAAAGTCTACGTGTATAGACGAATCGTTTACCCCGAACGAAGTAAAATCTTCTTTGGTGTAATTTGCAAAATTCTTTATCGTGTTTGCATAACCTCTGCCGAGTGCCAAATGGCAAGCCGCGTTTTCGTCGAAAAGCGTTTTATAAAACAATATGCCGCTTTTGTTTATAGGCGAATCGGAAGGAACGAGAGCGCACTCTCCGAGATAACACGAACCCTCGTCTATACCTATTATTTCGCCTAAAAGTTTTTCGTTTTCTTCCGCGCCCCACTCTACCGCTTTTCCGTCTTTAAACTTAATCCAAAAATCTTCGATAAGTTCGCCCCCGTAAGAAAGCGGACGACTCGCGCGCACTGTTCCGTTTGCCGAAAATTTATGCGGAGTAGTAAAAACTTCTTCCGTGGGAATGTTAGGATTAAAATAATTGCCGTTTACGGTGGTTTTTTTGCCCGAAATAAACTCGGCTTGAGCAATTAACCCGATTGTAAAATTCGTACCGTTTGAACTTTTAAATTCTAACGAACATAAATTCATCGAATTAAGTTTATCGGCGCGCTCTTTTAACGCGCGGTTGTGCCACATCCAATCGGTCAAAGGGTCTTTACCCGTCGCTCTCGCCGTTTCTAATATAAGTTGCCAAAGCTTTTCTTCGGCAACGTTTGCGCGCTCGTCGGGATATATTTTTTTTGCCCACGCAACCGACGGAACAGCCGCTACGCACCATTGAAATCTATTCGTCATTTTATCGTTATACGGCTTTGTTATAAGCGAACGCATTGCCGCAGCTTTCGTAACCTTTTCTCTGTCTACCCCTTTCATTCCGTCAGGGTCCGAAGAAATAATTTTTATTCTTACGGGCAAATTTTCGCATCTATCCTTTAAAAGTTCTTCTTCCCACGAAGGCACGGTTGCAAGCGAAGTTTTACTTTCGAACCTTGCGGCAAGACGCTCGAGTGCCTGACACGACCATATTATTCTAACGCTCTTAGCCCCCGCCTTATAACATTCTTCGGTGAGCATCGTTAAAAACTCGGGCTGGTCGGGTTCGGCGAATATTTCGACCGCTTGACCGGGGCGAATATTTCCGCCTACCACGGCTATGAGTTTCGCATAATTTTTAAGTAAAGATTTTTTCATAATTATTCCTTCCGCCACGTCGCTTTTTTAATTTTACGACTTTACTTTTATATAATACAATTTTTTTTAAAAAAAGTCAACGACTATATAAAAAAGCGCGCTATTTTACAATAAACTTAAAAAGACGTTTAACCTTTTTACGTTCATATCATTTTTGCACGCTTTTTAAAATATTATATTTCTAATTGCATACCGTCGTATGCGGCGATAAAGCCGTAATTTTTTGCGAGTTGTTCCATTCTTTCTTTATACGGTGCAACGTGATGCGCAAAATGCGTTAATACGCTTTTAGTTTTCTCGTTCACTACTTTACGTTCTTGCAATATTTTTAATACTTGCAAATTTTCGTATATATTCATATGTCTGCCCGAATGTTTTTCGCCGTTATCGCCCAACGTACAATCGAAATTAACGACGTCGGCGCTTAAACTATTCGCCTGCAAATATTCGTAAACATCGTCTTTAAGCAAGCCCGTGTCGTTTAAATGCAACACGCCCTTGTCGCCGTATTTTATAAAATACAGCAACGCGTTTTCGTTTTGACCATGGCAAGCGGGCAAAGAGTGTATTTCGTATTCG
>CAYTNZ010000169.1:0-2060 GCA_964439285.1 uncultured Clostridia bacterium
AAATTATAAAGGCGTTCGAAAGAGTTCTGCCGCGCATATACGCAAGCGGCGCAACTTCTATTAAACCCTTTTCCATATACTTTTGATAATTTTCAAAGCCGAAAAGTTCTTGCAGCGCATCGTACAAAGGACGAAGATACGGGTCTACTTTCGTCTGTAAATCGCCCGGCAAAAAGCCGAGTTTTTCGCCAGCCTCGACCGCAGGACGCGTTAAAATTATCTTTTCGACCTGTTTTCCTTTAAACGCCGACACCGCCTGACACACCGCAAGATAAGTTTTACCCGTTCCCGCAGGTCCTATTCCGAAAACCACGGTGTTGTTTCGAATAGCGTCTACGTATTTTTTTTGTCCTACCGTTTTGCATTTTATTTGTTTTCCGCGCGAAGTTATTGCAACCACGCCCGACATAACCTTTTCGATACCGTCAACGGCGCCTTCTTTGGCAAGTTCGATACAATAAACTATACGACTTTTATCTATAGGCTCGTTTGCGGATATCAATTTTAAAAGTCCGTTAAATACGGTTTGGGCAATTTTAACGTCTTCTTCGTTTCCGAAAAGTTTAAGCGAAGCGCCGTCTACCGTTGCCGTAATCGAAAGTTCGCGCGTTACGATATTAAGATTTTCGTCAAACGTTCCTAAAAGTTTTTGAATCGTATCGATATTTTTAGCGTCGACGATTGCCTTGTAATTTTCTGACAAATTGCTCCTCCGTAAAAAATTAATCCATATTTACAGCGATAATCGCAAGATATACTATATTTATTCGGTACACGAACGAATTGCCTTGTTTAAAAACAATTACGTCTTTTTTTATAATTTCGTTATCGCCGATTTTTAAAACGGCTTGCGCAATCGCTTCTAACCGCGATTTTTCGTTCTTTTCTTTCGCTACGTATTCGAAGCACTCGTCGCATTCGATAATCGCCTTGGCTATTGCGGAAACTTCAAATTTTTGTCCGCCTTCTAAAAGTTCGTAACCTTCGACCAACGTATCGCCTTTTAAAATTTCGTCGCCTTCTTTAAATTGCGGAGTACCCCTTATCGTAACAAGTTGAACAAGTTTTCCCGACTTTGTGGAAACAAGCGATTTTACGGGCGGTATTTCAGGCGTTTCGAAACTTACTTCAACGCATACCGCTATAATATTGCCGTTTTTTTGTATAGAACAAAAACTGACTTCCGGTAAATTTAAAACTTTAATTCGAGCGCGCTCGGTTTTTTCTTTATCGTAAACCGAAAAAAACGACACTCCTTCGACTTTTAAAAGCGATTTGATTTCGTCGGCGTAATAACTTCCGCTACCTTTAACTTCAACTTTAAAAACAAATATTTGCGAAAAGAAAACCGTAAGCAAAAACACGGCTACGCCTATACACGCGCCTACCCTGTAAACAGCAAAATTTACGAGTTTTTTTAAACCTTTATCTTTTTGCCTACTAATAGTATAACACGAACCGTTAAAAATTGCAAAAAATTTTTGAGAATCTTTTGCTCTTACCGACAATCTTATCGTATTTTTATTTATTTTTTTTACGTTGAACGCCTCTACACCGCCTTTTGCGAGTTTATTCAGCGCTTTGTTTACGGTAAGCGACGTAATTTCGTAACTTTCAAACACGAATAAATCTTTCATTGTTCTCGCGCCACGCTTAAAATTTCACCTAAAATAGCCAAGTCGCCTTCGATAAAACGACGTATGTACAACCCGTTACCCGAAACCTTTAACTTACCCTTTTTTAAAAGTATTTTAACTTCGTTTTCCGAAAAATCGTCTATCCCTTTTACGTTTTCGAAATAAGCGCAACGCCCGTCGAACACGACGTATTTCGCGCCGCCGAATACAATTTCTTCGTCAACGCCTAACCTTGACATTATTTCGTCGAATAACTTCATTCAAAAATCTCCGTTCGTCGATTTGCAATTATCGTCAGCTACGTATAAAATCTACCACGCCGCATTGCTTTATTAGTTTATGCGGAAATATTTGTAAATAGAAAATATGTTCACGAAAATTCTTTAAAAGAGATAAAGTATTTTCCGTGAGTTTTAGAAAAAC
>CAYTNZ010000170.1:0-2026 GCA_964439285.1 uncultured Clostridia bacterium
CCGACTGTGTCGCACTTTCAGAAAAAATCGTAGAAAAGTCGATTGCAATCGGGAGAGATTGCGTGTATTTTGCGACCGATGCGTCTATGTATAAGTTCGAGTCTTCCGGCGTGAAAAAGGTTTTTGTCGAGTATTTTACTCGAAACGGACTGTCGGCGATATCCGGCGCGTGTGTAGACGGGGTGTATTTTCTTGTTGCAAAAGGCGTTGACGGCATTTCGCTTAATTTATTTGGCGAAACACAAATCGAAAAGATAAACGCAGATTTTATCGGTGTTGCCGCCGTTTGCAAAAACGGGAATTATATCGCTTACGTTGCAAATGGTAACGAGATTTTTACGTTGAGCGATTCTGTCGCTCGAACGGCGAGTTGGGAAAGCAATCTTATCGATTTGGGACAGGGCGCGAGAGAAAAGGTACTCGAAAGAATAAAAGTAACGGGAACGGGCGATTTTACGCTCGGCGTGGTCAGCGGATTGCAAAAAAGAAAATTCGACGTTTCGCTGACGAACGGCGTTTCGGACGTTATTGTCGCGATGCGCGGCGATTATTTTCGATTTACCGTCGAAAGTAAAAGTTTAAACGGAGAAATAGACGGAATTTCTTGTCTTTATACTTTATCAAAAGGGGGTAAGTTATGACACAGGAAGAACTCGATTCTGCCGTGCAAAGACTTATAGTCGAAGCCAACGAAAAGATAGCCGAGCGCAACGGCGAATACGAAAACGCGGTATCGCGTGTTTCGGGAAAGGCGCTTTCGAACAGAACCGCGCGTTCTACTTTTTTTGCCGAAATGCTTGCCGAGTTGAAAAACGAGTGTTCGAAAGACGTGTTGAAAATTCAAGCGGACCTTGACGAAAGTCTTGCGGCGTTGTATCTCGAAGGCGAGGCGAGCGGCGGCGGTAGCGGAAGCGTTGTAGACGCGCCTTACGAAGTCGATTATTCGTTGCCTATGCGAGAAAGATATGTTACCGTTAAAAATTATTATCTTGCGTACGAAGATAAAGAAAAGGCGTATAACGATGCTTTGAACGACGATGTCGCTAAAGATTATTTGGGCGATTTTTACGAGAATTTATTACAACTTCTTAAAATGGTTTAAAATATCCGTTTTAATTTGAAATTGTAAATTTGCTTAACGTAAAAGGGTAAAAACGTAAAGAAGGGGGATTTTTATCTCTCTTCTTTTTTATTTAGAAAAGAAAAATTTTAAAATAAGACTTTACAATAAACGATTTTTATATTATAATAGAGAATGTAAAAAGATAATATTTTTTTATTGCGAAAATTTTTAGCGGATAATTAAAGATTAAAAATGAGGGTTTTTATGCGATATATAGGCATGACGTTTAAATATATTTTCAAGAATTTTATATTTATTTTCTTTTTTGCCATCATTCCCTCTTTTTTCTTTGCGCAATCTTGCAATATATATAATCTTACCGCGGTTGTTAAAAGTATCGTCGATTTAAATTTTAATCTTAGTTTTTATCAACTGTTCAGTTATTTTTCGCTCTTTGCGGCTGAATATTGGTATTTTGCCGTAATAGCGTTCGCTTTTACCGTGGTTTGTATGGCTATGCTTTTATCTTTAATCGATAAACATATGCGCATAGGCACTCGGTCTTTTAAAGATTTGTTCGCACGTATCGACTATAATATAGGTTCTACCTTTTATATACTTTTTTGGGCGGTCGTGTTTTACGAATTGTGGGCGCTCGTGTCGGCGTGCTTTATTTCGTTTATCGTATTGATAATAACCGATGCGTTGGCGCGTTGCATAATTTGTTTGCTTTTTGCGGTTGCTCTTATGGCGGCGCTTTGCTACGTCGTTTCGAAATTTATTTTGTGGCTACCGTGTAGGCATATAACGGGTTACGGTTTTATCGATTCGTTGGCGTATTCGTCGCAATTAAACGCGGGTAATCGCGGCAGCGTGTTTATATCCGTTTTTATTCCGTATCTTATTTGCGCGATTTTGCAGTGTGCGGTCGTAGTTGTGTCGCTTTTCGTAAATATCGGAGTG
>CAYTNZ010000171.1:0-2020 GCA_964439285.1 uncultured Clostridia bacterium
TAATAAAATACGTCGCGTGTTTAAGCGGCGATATTATTTAGATTTCAAAAGATTACTTTTCGGGTATTTTCCATTCGCGCAGCCATTCTATAAAGGGTGTGCCGTCGGCGCGAAAGCGTACTGGTAGCCATACGTAATTAGCTTCGCTCGTGTTGTCGTCGGTGAGCGTTGCCAATTCTTTTTGCGTCATGCCTTTTTTACCGTTTGACGAAAACATTTCGTAAAATTCTTTTTCCATATCGGGTAAATCTTCGGTTAAATCGGTAAGCCATCTGTCGCCGAGCGCGATATACAATCCGTCGATAAAAGGGTTTTTAAAAACAGAAGAAAATTGAGCGTGGAAAGAATTGCGATTTTTGTCGTTTAAGCAAGGGTCGCCTAAATCTTTCCATTCGCCGTGCAAAGCGGCGAATTCGGCAATTTTAGAAGGGTTCGGGTAATATCCCGTCGTTCCCGAAGTTAAAAGATAACTTTTATCGCCGCGTTTAAAATAAGCGGGGGCTTCTCTTACGAAAGGCGGACATTCCGCAGCCAAATGAGCACTGTAATTTTCGGTAAGTCCCGTATAATCGTCCGTTAACTCCCTGCAAATCATTTCAGAATGCGGATTTTCGTATACGATATAGCCTTTGCCGTTTTCTTCGAATAAATCGAAGTCGCCTGCGTGATGGGGCGTAGGAACTATTTCTTTCAAGAAACGGAAAGAATGTAAATCTTCGCCTACGCAAACCGAGAAAGCGGCGTTTGAAAAATCTCCGCGAGCCGTCTTTGCCCAAAGTACGTAACGATTTGTTTTTGCGTTAAAAATTATGTGCGGGCGGTCCATTATATTGGCAGGATAAAAAGGATTGTTTTTATCGGTACTTTCTTTTATGGCAAAACCTTCGTCTTTCCAATTATATAAATCGTCCGACGAATATAGTTTTACTCCGTGGTGCCAAAAAGGACAGTTTTCTCCCGTCGCTCTGCCCGTAATTCCTTCTTTGTTTTCGCCGTACCACCAAAATTTATTTTCGGCGTATAAAAGCGAGCCGCCGTGTGCCTGTATTCGTTTTCCGTTCGTATCGTACCATACTTTTCCCGGTCTTATACAATCGTACATAAAAGTCTCCCCGAAATATATATTTTTTTCATTTTATCATACCTTTAAACTTCGCGTCAAGCGCTTTATCGATAAAACGTTTTATCGAATAAAAAGCATACGTATAGCCAAAAGGTAAACCATTAGGTAAAGCGTTTTACCGAATTTGGTATTGACAGGCGGCAAAAGCTATGTTAAACTATAAATGCAAAACGCGATAGGAGGAATATGGTTTTGAAATTTAAAAAGAGTATCGTCTGTTTGCTTTTGGCGATGACTATTTTTATCGGAGGTACGAGTTTGAACGTATTCAACGCGTCGGGCGAAACGTTGTTTTCGATTAGAGATATGATTTCGCCTGTATGGGAAGGAACTACTTCTTATAACGAATCGGTGCTCGTGGTAAGCGAAGCCGACGGCAGTATTTTGCCTGTCGACCTTTTGTATCCGATTGATAAAGTTCTTTCGGTAAAGAGCGCAACTCTTACGACCGTTTACGAAAAGGATAAAGATTATTCAGTTTCGAACGGAAAACTCGTTATAAATCCTAACGGAAAAATTCCCGTGCTTTCTTATTCCGAATTTAATCCTACGACGGGAACGGCAGGGTTCGAAAGTAGAAACGGCGGATACGTTTTATGGAAAGAAGGCAGTTGGTTTCATTCTCGCCAAATAGTAGTAACGTACACTCACGCCGAAGGCTATTCGGAGTACGTGCCCGACGGCAAAGGCAGATTGTTAGAAAATACCTTAAATAAACTTTCAGAAAAGAAAGAAATAAATTTACTCGTTTACGGCGATTCTATTTCGACGGGCGCGAATTCGTCGGGACATCCCGATATTCACGTTTCGCCCAATATGCCTATTTATCCTAAATTGTTTGCAGAAGGGTTAAAACTCATCTACGGCGTTGAAAAGGTAAACGTATACAACGCGTCC
>CAYTNZ010000172.1:0-1995 GCA_964439285.1 uncultured Clostridia bacterium
AGGGCGTCAACGGTTTTAAACTTACCAAGCCTTTGCACTTCCGCCGTACCGACCGTCTTTTCTTGCGCGTTCGCGCCTTGTACCGAAATGCTTTCGGCGTTTAAGTTTTCTTGTTTGACGTTATCCATCTAAAAACCTCCTATATTCACTTTAATACGGATACTACCGTTAAAGCCTAATTAATTTTTTGTTTTTTACGATATAAAACCGCTTTCAGCGCGCAAATTTTATTTGCCGTTTAATTTTTAGTCGTTTTGTGCGCTTTTATATGATTTTCTAACCTTTGCTTAGCATCTTTCGGATATTTTTTAAATTCTTCCGAAAGAGCAAATCTCGTATGCTCTCCTATATGAACCGAATCGTCGTCGAACGAATGAATTTCGACGTTTTCGTCAAGCATTTGTAAATTTTCTTCCGCCGCCTTATTTATCTGCAAAACGGTTATCCCCCTTGCGTTATCGAGTCCGCCGAAACCGAGCGCATCGAGTATCTTTTGTCTTGTTTCGTCAGAAATTTTCCCGTTTTCGTCCGCCAAAAGTCCCATATTATACATTTCGTAAATAAGCGAACGGCGCTGTGCGGGCGACGAAAGATTTTCGTTATCCGTTTCGAAAACGACGTCGTCTGAAGAAATATCGCTGCCGTTAAAATAATAAAGTTCGACCTTTTTACCTTCTCCTGCCATACGCATTACTCTTTCGCTTGTAGCAAACTGTCTTATCAGCCTTAAAATATGTTTACCCAATTCCATTATCGCCCGACGAATACTTTCGCTCGTTACGGCAAGGCGCGTATCGTCTTGTTCTATTAAAAGTTGCAACCCCGTTGCCGAAGTAACCTGCGTCCTGTTTTGCGAAGTAGAACTTATTTCACTTACTCCGCTAACCAAAATGAACTCGTTTAAAAGACTTTCTTCTTCCTTTTCGAATTCGCAAGGAAGCGAATCCGCGCCCATAATTTTAGGCGGCGTAGCCCCTTGCCTATACACGAGAACTTTTCCCGGCGCAAGCCCGTCCTCTAAAAGTTCGTTTGTGTCTATCGAGCCGTCTTCCACCGCCAACACACCCATCGTAAGACGATTTAAAAACTCGTGTTTTCTATTTTTAACGGCATTAAACGCACGCTGAATAGGAATCATTCTGTCTATTATGCTTCCACCGAAAAAACTCCCCGAAAGTTCTAAGGCGCATTGTTTGATAAAAGGATAAGTACGCGAACCGCCGTTTCCGTTAATATACGGCATATCGCCCATATACGCGAGTTTATCGCCGGCAACCACAATCAGCCTTCCGTTAGGAAGTTTTGCCGTAGGTTTTTCGTACCTTTCGATAACAAGAGCCGAATCTCTTTTAACGCATTCCGCCTTAGCGCCGAAACCGCCTAAAAAATGAGTAGGCTGCGAATAAGGCGAAAGAGAAAACTCGGTTATATCGTCCCCTTTTACGTCTATGCCGTAGCGCGCCTTAATTTCTTCGACGCTAACCGCTTTCGCATGAATAATACTCGAACACTCGTCTATATTTTCCGCCGACAACGTATCGGGGTAAATTTCGAACGGCGACACCGCCACTATTTTAACTCGTCCCTCGAACACCGGCTCGCCTTCAACGTATCCCAATAAATTTCCGCCTTTCGAATCCCAAAAAATTTTATAAAATCCCGTTCCGCAAGTCTCGCTCCACATAGTCGCTTTGCTTATAACGTCGTCTAAAGAACAGTCGTTCGACACCGATTTGATAATTTCGGTCGAAAGTTTAGCGGTACGTAAATCGCCTTCCTCGTTACTCGCCGCACGAACAGATAGTGCAGGGCGCACTCGAGAAAGTTTCGCGCAACGAGTTTCTATTGCCGGCGCTATATGATTGAAAACACGCCTGTACTGCCAATAAAATCTCGAATCGTCCTCTTGAATTTCGCCGAGAGCGTTTATAGAACAATACTGATTTCCCGAAAGAAAATTCATTAAATCTTGTATATCTTGAATTTGGCGAAGAT
>CAYTNZ010000173.1:0-1973 GCA_964439285.1 uncultured Clostridia bacterium
CGATTATATAAAAGACTTCGTAGGACCTTTGGGCACTGCGTCCGATGTCGAAAATCTTAAAAAAGTAGCGGTTATAGGCGGCGGCGTAGGTTGCGCCATCGCGTATCCCGTGGCAAAAAAACTGCACGCGCTCGGCGCGGAAGTGCACAGTATAGTAGGGTTTAGAAATAAAGATCTCGTTATACTCGAAAACGAATTTTCGAACGTTTCGAACGTGTTTAAAATTATGACAGACGACGGTTCGTACGGCGAAAAAGGCTTGGTAACCGACGCGTTGAAATCGCTTATCGAAAGCGGCGAAAAGTACGACGAAGTTATTGCGATAGGTCCTGTCGTAATGATGAAATTCGTATCGCAGCTTACGAAAAATTACGGGATTAAAACCGTTGTAAGTATGAACCCTATAATGATTGACGGAACGGGTATGTGCGGCGGATGCCGCTTAACCGTAGGCGGTAAAGTTAAATTCGCGTGCGTTGACGGACCCGATTTCGACGGGCACGAAGTCGATTACGACGAAATGTTGAACCGCGCTACAATCTATAAAGAATTCGAACAACGCGAGAGAGAAAGCGCGTGCAATCTCTTTAAAAAGGAGATAAAATAATATGCCGAATATGTCTTTAAAAAAGAACGAAATGCCTTCGCAAGAACCTAACGTTCGCAATAAAAATTTTAAAGAGGTCGCGCTCGGTTATGACGAGAAAATCGCCGTAGACGAGGCAAAGCGTTGCCTTAACTGTAAGCACAGACCTTGCGTTACGGGTTGTCCCGTTAAAATACGTATTCCCGATTTTATAGCAAAAGTAGCCGACGGCGATTTCGAAGGCGCGTACAAGATAATTCACGAATCGAGTTCGCTTCCTGCCGTTTGCGGCAGAGTTTGTCCGCAAGAAACGCAATGCGAGCAAAAATGCGTACGCGGAATTAAAGGCGAGCCTGTAGCGATAGGAAGATTAGAGCGTTTTGTCGCCGATTGGCACAATAAAAACGTTACGAAAGCACCCGAAAAGGTAAAATCAAACGGGCATAAAGTCGCTGTAATAGGCTCGGGACCGTCTGGATTGACCTGTGCCGGCGACCTTGCTAAAAAAGGGTACGAAGTTACCGTTTTCGAGGCGTTGCATTTAGCAGGCGGCGTGCTTGTTTACGGTATTCCCGAGTTTAGATTACCTAAAGCAATCGTACAAAAAGAGATAGATAATTTAAATGCGCTCGGCGTTAAAATAGAAACGAATATGGTAATCGGAAAAGTTTTGTCTATAGACGAACTTATGGACGATTACGGGTTCGAAGCGGTGTTTATAGGCTCGGGCGCGGGGCTTCCGAGATTTATGAATATCCCCGGTGAAAATTTAAAGGGCGTATTTTCCGCAAACGAATTTTTAACTCGCGTCAACTTAATGAAAGCGTATAAAGAAGACGCGCGTACGCCTATTTTCCACGCTAAAAAGGTGGCTGTCGTGGGTGGCGGCAACGTTGCAATGGACGCGGCGAGATGCGCTAAACGTTTAGGTGCGGAAGAAGTTTATATAGTGTATCGCCGTTCCGAAAGCGAACTTCCCGCAAGAAAAGAAGAAGTGGAACACGCTAAAGAAGAAGGCGTTTCGTTTAAACTTTTAACAAATCCCGTAAAAATTCTCGGCGACGAAAAAGGATTCGTAAACGGAATGGAGTGCGTCGAAATGCAACTCGGCGAACCCGACACGTCGGGCAGAAGAAGTCCTGTGGTTAAAGAAGGTTCAGAATACGTAATCGACGTCGATTGCGTAATAATGTCGATAGGCACGTCGCCTAATCCGTTGATAAAATCGACAACACAAGGGCTCGAAACTCAGCGTTGGGGCGGAATTGTTGCCGACGAAAAGGGGCAAACTTCAAGAAAAGGCGTATTTGCCGGCGGCGACGCCGTCACGGGTGCTGCTACGGTTATTCTTGCTATGGGTGCGGGCAAAACCGCTGCCGAGGCGATA
>CAYTNZ010000174.1:0-1928 GCA_964439285.1 uncultured Clostridia bacterium
CGGCGTTTCGTTCTTTTGACAATTTATTAATTTAAAAAAGTGATTGTTAAAAAAGCGAAACGCCTAAAATTTTAAATTTTTCAATAAAAAAGTACTGTAATCGACTAAAAAAGTTTGTCGGTTAACCTTTTATAAATTAAGGTAGCGAATTATGAAAATTAAACTTTTTGCAAAAGAAAATATTGCGATAGGCAGACTTTATATTAAAGCCGAAAATTTAGAAGTATATTATCAAAACAATAAGATAAAAAGTCAATGGATATCGTTTTCGGACGGCGGAATACTTATTTTAGATACCGATAAACGCGGAGAATGCGAATTCGAAATAAAAGTAGTAGATAAAAATAGTGACGAGTGCGTTTGCGAAAACGCAGATACAGACGTTGAGTTTAACGGTGCTTTTCCCTATTATAAGAACGTAACTTTTTACGACGGGGTTTACTGTTTGATGCTTGCAGGACAAGAAAACGAGCCTTGGCGGGCAAAGCGTATAAATTTTCTAACGACAAAAATGCGAAAATTATATATAAGAATAAAGGCGAACTTGCAACGGTTGTAAAAACGTGCGTAAAAGCGTGCGACGAAAAGTGTGAGCCTGCACTCGATTCGCCCGATTTCGAATATACTTAGATATTTATAAACGGGCTTGCGCTCGTACTCGCCGAAGCGAGTGGAAACGCAAACGGAAGATACGGGTTTCGTTTTCTTGCTCCTAAACTTGAAGGAAGAAATTACTACGTCGGTAGTTTTCCCGAACTTGAAAACGAAATTACCGATAAAACGGGTATACGTTTAGACGGCTTTGCCGCCGAAACCAACGGCGAAGATTGGTGTGCGATTTACGGCGCGGGCGTATACGTTTTGCCCGACTTTTTAACCGCAGAAACGGTCGATAAGGCATTTTTAAGTTATGGAAACGAGTTGTGTTCCGCTTGGCTATACGTGGGTAAAAACGGCGATATCGCTAAAAACACGTATAAATATCTTTATACCGATTGCCGTATGCGGCTAATAGACGAAAAAGCGGGTAAAGAATATAAAAGCGGTAACGTAAATATAAAATTTTATAAAACGGAAAACGGTGCAAAATGGCGCGTTGAAAGCGGCGCGTTTTCTTTGGTGGTAAGTCAAAACGTGTTTACAGTAAAAACAAACGGCGAAGAATGGAATTCTGTAAACGGTTGGAAAAGCATCGAATATTTAGCGGATAGGGTTGTGTTTAAGGGTAGAACAAACAATTCCGCCGCAACTGCGAAAAATTCACTTTAAAAAGCGCGATAACTCTCGTTTGTTGTATAGCGGCAATTGTATTGCAAGTTATTTAAAGCGTTTGTGAAAACAACAATATTGTTGTAATATTTATATAATTAAATTTTAAGGAGAAAATACTTATGAAATCTCGTTATACGGTAGTTTTAAGTGAAATTATTACGCCCGATACGGATATATATAAGGGCGGCGGCACTGACAAAACCAAAGAAATTCAGGCAATTTTAGATACCGCGGTCGAAAAAGGCGGTTTGCATCTTATAGTAGACGGCGCGTATACGACGGATACTTTAAAAGTACATTCGCATACGACTATCGAGTGCGTAAGCGAAAGATGCGGATTCTTTTTAAAAGACCACGTAACGCATCCGCTTATTGCAAACGCCAATTGCAGAGCGTCGGGCGAAAGAGTGGATAAAGATATAAAATTTATCGGCGGAACGTATAATTTTAACTGTACTAAACAAGAGCATCATTTAGATATTCCCGAAGGGACTGACGACGTGTCTGCTACCGCCGAATACAGCAATACCGGATTTAGACTTTTCGGCGTAGAAAATTTAGTAATTCGCGACGTTGTGCTTTTAGACCAACGCACATATGCTATGGCGTGCGGAAACGCTTGGCACGTAACTATTGAAAACGTAAGAATAGATTTA
>CAYTNZ010000175.1:0-1892 GCA_964439285.1 uncultured Clostridia bacterium
TTTACGTCAAAAACGGACGGTTTATACGCCAACAGTAATAGCGTTTATGCAATTACCAAAACGCAATTCGGCGCCGATAATACGCTTGAGACTGAAATCGCAGGTTCGTTGAGTGACGCTGGTTGGTGTTATTCGTGGCTTGTTTTAAAACAAAGCGAACCGAATGCTAAGTTCGACCCGTCAAGTAAAACCATTTCAGGAAATGCGGTGGTGTTTTTGTATGGCGCTTCGGCAGGAAACGGTACGCTTTTCGAATTCGTAGACGGCGAATTAAAGACAACGAAAGAATTGTATTTTAACGGAAACAATAGTTGGTATGCATATAAAGTTACTACCAAAATCAGTGCTACAATCAAGGATACCGAAACTGGATACGACTTATCGATTACTCTCGCGGCAGGTGAGCAGGCGGCAGAAACGAGAACTCATTCTTCTACAACAGCGGAATTGAAAGGCAACGGATACGCGCAGTTCGGATATCACGGTGGTGGTACGGTTAGCGACACGTCGAATTATGTTTTGACAAAATTCGAGGTTACGGGCGATATGGTTACGCTTGTAGATAATACGTTAAATATGGCAACGTCTTTAGATTATGCGAAAGACGTTTTAGCAGGAAATGCGTTCAGTTACGTTGAAGAAGAAGGACTTGTTTTAGAAGGTGCAACGAAAGCAGGGGAGTTAATGTATAAGCCCGTAGCGTCAGGTCAAAAAGTTACATTGCAATGGAACAACACGCTTACAGGCGCACAATGGGGAAACTGCTATATCGTTATCAAAAATATGACGGGTAAATACGTTGAAGTGCCTTCTCCTTACGAAATCGAAACGTATAACTCTACGCCGGACGCCAACGATAATTGGATTGCAGTTCTGTTCGGTACTGACGGCTTAAAACTTTACGTTTGCGTAGGCGGACAGATTGAGATGACCGATTTGGGAAACGGTGCCGACAACAACGACGTTTGGTTTTGGTACAAGCAGGCAACGACGGCTACGATTACCGCGACCGACGTTGCGGAAACGGATGATGACGACGCGCATATTCTTATCGAGTTTACCTTGGTAGGAACTTCGGGCAAACTTACCACGAAAACGTATAGTATTTACGAAGACATAGACGCGTTTTACGGAAAAGACGGCTTGTTCGAATATCATTATTTGCTCAGTACAGGCGGCAACTTAGCAGGTAATAAAGATTATATTTGCTTGCAAAAATTGCAATATAGCGGCGTTGAGAGTTTAACTCTTCCCGACGTAGATATAACCGAAATAAATAATACGCTTGCTTCGTACACGGTAATTGACGCAACTAATTACGAAACTGCAAAAGCGTACTACGAAAGCATCGAAACGACAAAGGCAACGTTTAACTACACGTTAAATAAAAACTTTAACGCGGATGCGTTTACCGCGCTCGGTAACGCGTTAGAAACTTGGGAAACCGAAGTTGAAAACGCAGAAGCGGTGGTTACGAAAATTAATACGCTTCCTACCGAAATTACGGCAGACAATTATCAATCGGCTAAATCGTTAATTACGTCTATCGAGTCTGATTATGCGGCGTTATCTGCAAACGGAAAAGCGTTGGTAACGGGTTACGATAAGGTTGCAACCGTAAAAGCGGCTATAGAAGCGTACGAAGCTACGCTCGGCGGAAATTCTTCGGATAACGGAAATTCTTCGGGCAACGATAACGGCTCTAAGGGCGGTTGCGGCAGCGCTATAATAAGCAGTAGCGTTATGGCGGCGTTCGGTCTGACTGCTTTAGGCGGCGTAATGCTTTTAAAGAAAAAGAAAGACTAAGTTTTAGAGTTAAGAAATGAATAAAAAAAGGGAGTGGCAATTTATTTGCTCCTTTTTTTGATATAAAGAAAAACCACGCGATAGTC
>CAYTNZ010000176.1:0-1878 GCA_964439285.1 uncultured Clostridia bacterium
AACAACGGCGCGTACGCTTCGCTTTATTACAGTCAATTCGCATAAAAAATAAGATAGGCAGAGCCGCAATTAGTTGCTAATTGCGGCTCTGCCGTTTTAAAATTTCTATTACGTCATTTTTATTTAGCGGTTTGTATCCGCCGTGCGTTATTATTAAACGGATTTTCCCGCTTCGTAGGCTTGTTTAAGCGCTTTCGAATTTTTAATTTCGCCTTTTTCGTAAACGCCGTTTCCTATTATAACTTTGCATTCTTCGCCGCATTCTACGCAATCGGCATAGCCGCGCATACAGGCGAGAGTAGTGTCTGCGGAAGATAATTCTTCGTCAGCCATAGTAACTATGTAATAAAATTTTTTGTTTTTTACCTCTAACCAACGCGCTACGGTGCGGTCTATAACGGCTTTAAGTTGAGCGCTGATTGAATAGAAATATACGGGGCTTGCCAAAACCAAAACGTCGCAATCTATCATTTTTTGCAAAATTTTTGCCATATCGTCGTTATGAACGCATTTCCCGTCGTGGTCTTTGCAGTAATAACAAGCCGAACACGGCGTTATTTTTTTGTTGCAAACATTGATTTTTTCAACTACGTTTCCGCTTTCTGTTGCGCCTTTTAAAAATTCGTCGCAAAGAATATCCGAATTTCCGCCTATTCTGGGGCTACCCGATAAAATTAAAACTTTTTTACTCACAAAATCTCTCCTTATAAAATATCGAAATATTCGTAATTCGATTATATAACTAATAGTTAAAAATGTCAACCGCGATATAAAAATAATCCGTAAAAAATTAAAAACAATAGACTTTTTATAATAAAGTTGTTATAATTTGAAATGGAAAAAACGTAAGTTTTTACAGTAAAAAGTTTTGCAATGAAGGGAAAAATTATGAGCGATATAGAGTATTACGAAAAAGCGGCGGACGAAATCGGGCATTTGTATTTTGAAAAATATAAAATAAAAGAGACGAACGACAGATTGGTTTTGCCGCATTTTCACGAAAGCGTCGAATTCGTTTTCGTTAAAAAAGGAAGGTATTTTGCGCATATCGCGGCGGACGAGCGAACGCTTTGCGAAGGCGAAATTGCATTTATAGATTCTTTCGCGCCCCATTTTTATCGCGCTATAGGCGAGGCGGAAGTGTACGCCGTCGTTATCGAACGAAAAATTTTTTCTATAGACCCGTTTAAAGAGCGAGTTTTTTCGCCTTTTTCGAAAATATCGCAAGAAGATTTTAATACGATAATGCGCTTTTTTGAAGTTGTCGAAGGGCGTTTGTTTGCAAACGCCTACACGAAATCGGGTTTTGCCGATATGCTTATAGGTCTTTTACTGCGTTTTATCGATACCGAAGAGAGAAAAGAAAATAAAAGTTCGCGTACGTTTTTCGAGGTTTTAAAGTATTTAAACGAGCATTTTTACGAAAACGTAACGCTTGCGTCCCTTTCTTCGCGCTTTGCGTATGCCGAAAATTATTTTTCGTCGCTGTTTAATTCGTTCGCCGGAATGACGCTTAGAGAATATTTAAATCGCAGGCGCATTAACGAAGTGTTAAAAATAAAGGCGCAATTTCCGGAGCGTTCGTTATTTTCAATCGCAACCGAGTGCGGATATTCGAACGAAAAGACGTTTTATCGCGCTTACGCAAAATACAAAAATTCGTAAATTTATTTTTTAATTTAATTTTTTTATAAACAATCTGTCGTCTTCTCTAAAACGTTACGTTTTATGAGAAGATTTTTTATTGCTGTAAATATCGTAAGAAATGACAGTTATAAAGTAATTGTTGGGATTGTGTTTTCATTTTGCAAGAGTTATAATATAAGAAGTTATAAACTTGCTTGCAAGGATTTATAACTTCGCCGTATTGCAAACTAT
>CAYTNZ010000177.1:0-1867 GCA_964439285.1 uncultured Clostridia bacterium
CGGCATTATACGTCAAAATACGAACTCCGCCCGAAATTTCTTTTCCGAAATCGAGTATTAAGCACGCTTTGCCTTGCAAACGCACGGTATCGCGTTCCGCCAAACCTATTTGCAACGTTTTTTCACGCAACAAAGTTTCTTCCCCGTCCGTTTCGCCTTTCTTATATATAATTTTTTTAGGATATATAACTTTCATTTTTATTACCTTAAAACAACGACAATCGTGTGTTCATTATTATCGTCAAATAAAGGAACGACATTGCCGTCGATATTTTTTCCGTCCACCTTCAACGAAACGCTCGCGCCGCCTTCGTTGATATATTTAACGTGCAAACGATTGCCACGATAATTTCTCCAAGCCTCTACGTTTTTCCACGATTTAGGTAATGCAGGGCATATATGCAAACCGTCGTATCCTCTTTGCAAACCTAAAATTCCTTCGTAATAGCACATTAAGCCCCACGCAGAAGTGCCCGTTTGCCACGAAAAACCAACCTGCATATCCACCGAAGGATGTTGCAAATAGCAGTTGGTAAACACGTACGGTTCGGTTGTGGTTAAATAAGACGGATTGGCTATTCCGTCGGGCGCGATTTTTTTCAACGCGTTAACGGCTTTTTCGCCTCTGCCCAATTTACAATCCGCCATTACTTTAAAGCAGCCTGCGTGATTATAAATACCGCCGTTTTCGTAAACGCCGGGTAACATACCGCTCATTCTTCCGACCGTTTCGTCATACGTTTTATAACTCGGCGTACACATAGGTATACCCTTTTCCGTTTCCATACCGTCTAACGCTTTTAAAACGCTATCTAAACGGTCTTTAGGACACACGCCCGACAAAACAGACCAACTTTGCGAATTTGCGTAAATTTTTCCGCCGTTTTCGCAAGTTTTATCGCCCACGACGCCGTATTTAGAAAATGCGCGCACGTAATATTCGCCGTTATATGCAATTTCGTTTATCTTATCGGCAAGGCTCTGCTTGTTCTTTTTCAATAATTCGGCATACTCTTTATCTCCGATATATTCGGCAAGCTCAGAAACGTCGTCATACGCTTTGCAAATAAGCATCGCCATCATTACCGATTCCGCTTTTTCGTCGGGAATGTTCAACGCGTCGTTCCAGTCGGCGTGATGAATACGCGGCAAACCGTGTTCGCCGTAATTATCTTTTCTTTCAAACCAACAAATCGCTTGTTTCAAATGTTCGTAAACAGACACCGATTCGCCGTCTAAATACGCTCTCTTTTCTTGTAAATAATTAAAATCGCCCGATTCTTTAACGTAGCCGCACGCGGCAAAAATCATCCATGCGGACGGGTCCGAATAAATATTCGGTTCTAAGTACGGATACCAAGTAAGAACGGCGTGTCCGTCTTTATATTGATGGGAAATACACTCGTCTATAGTTTTCTTGGCAAGCGGTAAATTGAAATTAAGCATCGCCATTCCGAGTTGCGCGTTGTCGCGCACCGCTTTTTTGCCCAACATACAATAAGAAACCTGATGTTCAGCCCAATAATTGAGTATACGCTCGAACTGCGGTTCAGGACATTTCGTACGCAACGCGCCGAAACGATTTTCTCCGCACTCGGCGTTTTTTATAATTTCTTCGCATTCAGTCGTTAACTCGTTAAAACGAGCACACAGCGTTTCTTTATCTTCGATTAAACCGAGTACGTAATAAAACTCTTTTTCTTCGCCTGCGGCAAGTTCGATTCGATTTTGCAAAATACCGCCGCGTTGACGTACCGTAGCCGCTGAATTCGTACAATCTAAACCTTTTTCGAGAATATACGGTTTCGTTTGCGTACCCATAGTGCCGATAAACTTTTCGTAATTGCCGTCGTACGCTTTAACGGGA
>CAYTNZ010000178.1:0-1806 GCA_964439285.1 uncultured Clostridia bacterium
ATTTAGAAAGGGCAGAAAGTTCTAATCTTCTGTTTTCAGACTGAGATACCGCGTCGTTATAGTTAATAATAGGAATCGCGTTTTGTTCTTTGCATCTTAAAAGCAATTTTTTAAGATGTTCTTTTTTAATTTCGTCGTTAAAATGATGATGTTCGACAAGAATTTGACGAACCGAATATTTACTGTCTACGAACTGACGATAAGTTTGCATTAAAATCGCTTGTCCTTGCGAAGCGTAATCGGTTTTAGCGTCTTCGCCTTCGGGAAGTTCGCTTTCGTTTCTCATCATAAAATCAAGCCTGCCTATTTCTGTTGCGCCGCTTGAAATCCATATATATCCGGGTTTGAGTTCTTTAGAAATTCTCGCAACCCTTGTATAATCAATCATATTGTCGGCTTTGTCTATTAAAGCCATCGAGCCGATTTTGCCGACCAATTCAACGTCAAATTTCATAATTTTGTTTTATTCCGTTTATTTTTTTGTAAAAACAGCCATACTGTTACTAATAATTATATATCTAAATGAAAGAAAAATCAAGTTAATTTATAGGAATAAAACAAGTGAAAGGAAAAATCAAAAAAATAATAGTTTTATTTTTAATTTTAATATGCGCATTTAACGTAGCGGCGTTTGTCGGTTGTAAAACCGAAGATTTGTCGTCGCTGTATTCGCTTTCGAAACCGTATTTATGCGAGTACGAATGTACGAGCGCGACTTTGGGCGGAAAAGATATGTTAAAACTCTTTAAGTACGTACACGTAGAACTAAAAAAAGACGGCACGTTTACGGTTTGCGCTAAACCGAACGTGGGCGTTTTGTATAAAAAGAGCGGTGCTTATACTTATGACGAAGACACTAAAATTCTTTCTGCAAGCCTTATCGTTGCAAAAAAGAAATATTCTAAGTCTACAAAACTCGAAAACGGCGGATTTGTAGTTTCGGTTAATTATAGCGGAAAACAACTCATAATGAAATTCGTAGCAAGATAATTTAATAATTATACGTAAAACTCCCCGTTCGAAGTTCAGAACGGGGAGTTTAAGGTTTATCGAAAAATAAAATTACTGTTTACTGATAGTTCTGATTGCTTTTTGAGCAACGTTTTCGGCGGTAAATCCGAACATTTCGAATAGTTTATCTGCGGGAGCGGAAGCGCCGAACGTAGACATAGCGATAATTTCGCCGTTGTCGCCTGCGTATTTATACCAAGAATAAGGCGAACCAGCCTCAACGCAAACGCGCGCTTTAACAGAAGGGGGTAATACGGTGTCTTTGTAAGATTGGGGTTGTTTTTCGAATTCTTCGATGCAGGGCATAGAAACGACTCTCGCGTCGATATCTTTGCCTTTTAAAATTTCTTTCGCCTGCATACATTGTTCTACTTCCGAACCGCTCGCTATCAATATAACGTCGGGAGTTTTTTTGTCGCTGTCGGCGAGTATATAGCCGCCTTTAAGTGCGTCGAGTCCCGAATTTTCGTATTGGGGTAAGTTTTGTCTTGTAAGAACAAGACAGGTAGGGTTGTTGCCCGTAAGAGCCGAAATCCAAGCGGCGGTCGTTTCTTTGCCGTCTGCGGGGCGATAAACTTTCATATTAGGAATGGAACGAAGTCCTATTAATTGTTCTACTGGTTGATGCGTAGGACCGTCTTCGCCGACACCGATGGAATCGTGGGTAAGAATATAAGTAACGGGCAAATGCATAAGCGCGGAAAGACGCATAGCGTTTTTCATATAGTCTGTAAACACAAAGAAGGTAGCGCAGTACGCTTTAAGTCCGCCGTGGAGTTGCATACCGTTTACGAT
>CAYTNZ010000179.1:0-1783 GCA_964439285.1 uncultured Clostridia bacterium
TTTTATACTTGAATAAACCGCATATCGGTAGCGATAAATTAAAACAGGTAGTCGTAAATATGAGAAATTATATTTTGCAAAACGGCGGCAAAATTATGTTTAATACGTTGTTTAGCGATATAATTTCAAAAGACGGAAAGGTTAAAGCGATAGTTTGTAAAAATTTAATTTCGGGCGAAAGTTACGAGTATGCTTGCGACGGCGTAGTCCTTGCGATAGGGCACAGCAGTCGCGATACTTTCGAAATGCTTAAAAAACGTAATTTCGTTATGCAGTCGCGCGAGTTTGCCGTAGGGGTTAGAATAGAGCATTTGCAAGAAAAAATCGGGTTTTCGCAATACGGCGAAAATTATAAAAAATTGCCTGCCGCCGATTATAAACTCGTAAGCCACGCAAGCGAACGAACGGCGTTTACTTTTTGTATGTGTCCGGGCGGTTTTGTTATGCCGGCTGCGTCCGAAAGGGGCGGTGTGGTAACTAACGGAATGAGTAATTATGCCCGTAACGAAAAAAACGCAAACAGTGCTTTGCTCGTTCAAATAAAAAAAGACGATTTCGACAGAGGCGACGTTCTCGACGGGGTACGCTTCCAAAGAGAATTGGAACAAGCCGCTTATAATTTAGGCGGTTGCGATTATAAAGCGCCCGTGCAACGTTTTGCCGATTTCGTCGTCGGAAAAGAAAGCCGCGGTTTCGGTTCGGTTAAGCCGACTTATGCGGCAGGCGTGAATTTTACTGACCTTAATAAACTTTTTCCTATATACGTAAGTTTTACCTTAAAAAACGCGATATTCGATATGGATAAACGTTTACACGGATTTGCCGACGGCGACGCGATTTTAACGGGGGCGGAAACAAGATTTTCTTCGCCCGTTCGTATTGTGCGCAACGAAAATTACGAAAGCGAAACGGTTAGAGGCGTATATCCTTGCGGCGAAGGGTGCGGTTATTCCGGCGGTATTACGAGTTCTGCCGCCGACGGTTTAAAGGTTGCCGAAAAAATCGTTCAAAAGTATATTTGATTTTTATTAACGTATCATTTTTTTATCATTAAACAATCATATTTATGGTTTATAATAAAGCCATAAATTCAATCACACAAAACTTTTTTCATATTCTCTCACTATAATATAAGAGTTCGCTTAACGCGGACTCTTATATTTTTTACCGATAAATCAAAGCGGAAGTTTAGAAACAGACGGGCGTTTTTATACGTGTTGTAAGGATTTACGTCGATAAAAAAATCGGCGCTATTAACCTTAAAAAAGGTCGATAACGCCGAAAATAAGTTATAATGTTTTTATTAAATAGTTTCTATATTTATTACGTTCGAATTTCCTGATTTTCCGTTAGGGTTGCCGCCTGTTATTACTACCGTTTCGCCTTTTTTTACGATTCCCGTTTTAACGGCTGCGCGTTTTGCGTGGTAGAATAAAACGTCCATCGAATCGAATTCTTCGCTGAGCACGGGAGTAACGCCCCAAGACAAAGCGAGTTTTCTGTACGATTGCGGTTCGATTACCATACCTATTATATCCATTTTAGGACGGAAACGCGAAACAAGACGTACCGTTCCGCCTGTTCTCGAACAAACTATAATCGCTTTTGCACCGATATCGTCGGCAAGTACGCAAGCGGAATGAGAAAGCGCGTCGCTCGTGTTTTTAGGTTTTAAATATTCGTCGTACTTATTGTTTAAATGCGCTTCCGTTTCGAGTGCGATTTTTGCCATCGCTTCAACCGCTTGTACGGGATATTTTCTCGCCGCTGTTTCTCTCGATAA
>CAYTNZ010000180.1:0-1773 GCA_964439285.1 uncultured Clostridia bacterium
ATTTTAAACGTCCGGGCTGTTACGGATATTACGACGACGGCGAACGTTTTGCGTTCTTTTCGCGCAGCGTGCTCGAAATTATGCCTTTTATCAATTTTTATCCGGATATTTTGCATTGCCACGATTGGCAAGCGGCGCTCGCGTCCGTTTATTTAAAAACGATTTACTGTCATCGTTTCGAATATCAATATATTCGCGCGCTTTTTACTATTCATAATATCGAATATCAAGGAAAGTTCTCTCTCGACGTTTTAGAAGATTTATTCGGTATTTCTAACGAAAATATAAATCTTTTAGAATACGACAAATGTATAAACGTAATGAAAGCGGCAATCGAGTGTTCCGAAAAATTTTCGACTGTTAGCCCTAAATATGCCGAAGAAATAAAAGATTCGTATTACGCGCACGGATTAGAACATATCGTTCGAAGAAACGAGTTTAAACTTACCGGCATATTAAACGGAATAGGCGTTGATTATTACAATCCCGAAACGGATAAAGCGATTTTTAAAAATTATTCGGCGGACGATTTTTCAAATAAAAAATATTGCAAAGAAGAATTGCAAAAAATGTTTAATCTTCCCGTAAAAGAGAATACTCCTATTATAGCGTTAATTTCAAGACTCGTTTCGCATAAAGGGCTCGATCTTGTAAAAGAAGTTATCGAACAGGTATTGCACGATGACGTTCAGGTTATAATATTAGGAAAGGGCGATTCGTCGTTCGAAAATTATTTTACGGACCTTGCGAAAAAATACGAAGGAAAACTCGTATCGGTCATTGCGTTTAATCCCGACCTTTCGCGTAAAATTTACGCGGGCGCGGATATATTCTTGATGCCTTCGAAATCGGAGCCTTGCGGTCTTTCGCAAATGATTGCGTGCAGGTACGGCACCGTTCCGATTGTTAGAGAAACGGGCGGCTTGTATGACAGTATAAAACCTGCCGTAAACGGCGGCAACGGTTATACTTTTGCAAACTATAACGCATACGATATGTTGTACGTAATAAGGGAGGCTGTCGGCGATTATAATAATAAAGAACTTTGGCAAAACCTTGTAAAGCGTGTTATGAATTGCGATTTTAGTTGGCAACGTTCAGCCGCAGAATACGAAAAATTGTATTTTTCCATGTTATAAAAGTGTAAGGGAAAATGATGAAATTACGTGTTTAGGAGTAAGGAATGAGTAGTACTAATATTACCGAAAAAGAAGTGCAAACGTTAATTCAGGGGAAATTGTCGCGCTATTTCGGCGTTTCGCCTAACGAGGCTACGAGAGAACAATTCTATAAAGCGGTCGTAATGAGCGTTAGAGATATTCTTCTTGAAAAACGTCAGCAATTTCATAAGGTAATGAAAAGTAAAAAAAGCAAAAGAGTATATTATCTGTGTATGGAATTTTTACTCGGCAGGTCTTTAAAAAACAACGTATATAATTTAGGGTTAGAAAAAGCTTTCGACAAAGCGCTTAAAAAATATAAATTATCGCTCGAAGAACTTTACGAAGAAGAACCGGACGCAGGGCTCGGAAACGGCGGTTTAGGACGGCTTGCCGCTTGTTTTATGGACGCATTGGCGAGCGGCGATTATCCTGCAATGGGGTATTCGATTCGCTACGATTACGGCTTGTTCAAACAAAAAATAGTTGACGGTTGGCAAACCGAACTTCCGGACGTGTGGCTTCCGGGCGGCGAAGTTTGGCTTACGCAACGCACCGATAAATCTTGCATTGTAAAATTCGATGGTTGGGTTGACGAGCAGTGGTCCGAAAA
>CAYTNZ010000181.1:0-1772 GCA_964439285.1 uncultured Clostridia bacterium
TATAGAAAGCAAGCGGGCGATTATATCGAGTGGCTTACGCAACAGTATAAATTGTATGCTGCTGAACGTAGAAAATAATATAAAAAGGGAGAATTTTTAAGATGAAAAAATTTTTAAAATTAGGCGCATGCGCCTTAGCCGCTTTGCTTATTACGGTCGGAACGACCGTAAACGCAGGCGTTTGGGTTTCTGCCGAGAATAGCGAAACCGCGTCTTACGAGGTTTCTGTTGCCGATAACGAAAATCTTGCGATGAACAAGTGGGACTGGGAAACCGACCAAGTAGGAAGCGGTACTACCGAATTTTCTTCAAACGGTATGACAATGAAAAACTTTAATAAAGGCAGTTCGGTTTATGCACTTTATAATACGAACGAATTGGACGAATTTAAGTTTTCGATGTATGCAAATCTTAGTTTGACTTGGCCTTCTTTAAAGGGGTATGAAGATTATCAGTTCAATTACTCGAATTTATATATTTCGTTCTTAATCGATACCGATACCCCTGTGCCCGCTAATACTTGTCCTTGGAACGGAAATAAAGCGTACGTAAGCCTTTGCTTCGAAGAACGTTTTGACGATGCTACTCAAACTGAAAACGATATCGTATCTTTATATATAAACGAATGTTGGAATAAGCGCGGCGACACGCGTTATTCGGTAGCCGACACTCGCGACGTTGATTTTAACGACGGTAAGTTTCATTGGTATGAAATAGAGGTTAAAAACTTTACGGAAGACGGAAAAAGCGGAAAGAAAGTTGTTTTTTCGTTTGACGGAGAAGAACAGTTTTCTTATCAACTTTTAGACGGACCGCGCATTACCAATTCTGCCGATTATCAGAAAATGGACGTAAATTTTACGAATTTGGACGGATATATCGGTTTTTGGCCGAGTAGCGATTTCCCCGTAGGGGCAGATACAAAAGATACCGATTGCTACGTAGAAGTTCAAAAGGTAAAAATAGTAAACCTTGCCGACAATACTTCATATAAGCAGTGTGCCGCGCCCGAGTTCGAAATCGAAGAGTTAGATTGGTCGCCGAGTGCTAAATACGAAGTAGACGAAGAAATCGAGTTAAAACTTAGCAATGTGTTTAGTTATGAGGGCGAGGAAACCATTAGCTATACCGTAACGTGCAACGGCGAAGCGATAGGTACCGTTAGAAACGGATTTTGGGTTTGGACGCCGACCGAAGTCGGATCGTACGATATTACGATAAAGGCAAAAGCCGGTGAAAAAGAGAAAACCGTATATGCAACGATTCGTACGAGTGCGTCTAATACGCCTTCATCCTCTACCGATTCAGGAAAAGGTAGCGGCTGTTCGGGCAGCGTTTCGTTTAGCGGACTTGCGGCGTCGCTGACGATATTGGCGGGCAGCGTTGTGTTGAATAAGAAAACGCAAAATAAGGGAAAGAGAAGATGAAGAAAAAATTTGCGGCATTACTTCTTTCGTTGCTTGTAATGTGCTCGATTGTCGGATGCGGCGGTAATGGCAAAAACGATAAAAAACCGCTTGAAGACGTGCAAGTTGCCGACGGATACGTTAGATACGATATCACCGAAAGCAACGGCAGAAAAACAACGGGATTCGGCGCGCAGTTCGATACGCTTATCGTAGAGCCTGAAAATACGTTGACCGAAGAAGAATGGCAAATTCAGATAGACGCCATTAAAGAAACTAATTTGCAATGCGTGCGCGTTAGATTTTTCCCTGAATGTTATGAAAGAGGAAACGACAACGACGACCCGAACGTGTTCGACTACGATA
>CAYTNZ010000182.1:0-1770 GCA_964439285.1 uncultured Clostridia bacterium
GCTTTGCTTGCAAGGAGCGATAACTTCGCCGTATTGCAAACTATGTTACCGCTTTTTGACAAAAAAGCGGACGTTTGCGATAGCAAACCCGATTTGCTAATTTTTTTAGCAAATCAACATTACATAGTTTATCTTTTAATGTTTAGACGCGGTACGATAAACGCTTAAAATTCGCTCGTCGGCGTCGATTTTTTTAAGCAACGAATCTATATCCGCTTTTCCGTTTAAACGCACGCTCGCTTCTATTATCGCCTCTTTGTTTTTATCGAAACGCGAATTAACGCCCGTTATCACAAGTCTTAAATCGCTAACGACCGAAGTTAAAACGGACAGCGCGACGCCTTGGTCCTTTGCGATTATCACTATACTCGCTATAAATCTTCCGCTGCCGCCTTCAGCCCATTCGGCAGGCAGCACTCTGCCGCCTTCTTGTTCTAAACTTTTTAAATTAGGACAATCTGCTCTGTGTATAACGACACCCCTTCCGCGAGATACGAATCCGACTATTTCGTCGCCGGGAACGGGAGTACAGCACCCTGCAAAACGCGTTAACAAACCGCTCATCCCCTTAACTATTACGCCGCTCGAATCGGACTTTTCGGCGTTTTTGCTAAATACGGGTTTAGGAACTTCTTTTTTGTAAAAGTCGATTAGTTTATATAAAATTTGATTTACCGTTATAGCGCCGTATCCGACGGACGCAAACATTTCGTTTTGTGAAAAGAACGAAAATTTTTCAGAAAGTTTCGCAAAACTTTCTTCGGTAAGTAAATCGGCAAGATTATAGCCGCGGTGTTTACACTCGGCTTCGAGCATAGAACGTCCGATTTTTATATTTTCGTCTTTCATCTCGCGCTTGAAAAATTGTTTAATTTTTGCGCGAGCGCTACTCGATTTAACTATTTTCAACCAATCCCAAGACGGTCCTTTTGAATTCGACGAGGTTATTATTTCGACAACGTCGCCCGTTTCGAGCGTAGAGTTTAACGGCACCATCTTCGAATTTACTCTCGCACCTACGCAGCGATTGCCTATTTCGCTGTGAATAGCGTAAGCGAAATCGATAGGCGTTGCGTCTTTTGCAAGCGATATAACCTTGCCTTTCGGCGTAAACACCAAAAGTTCGTTACTGTATAATTCGGTTCTTAACGATTTAACGAAATCGGCAGAGTCTTTTAAACCGCCTTCCCAATCGAGTACTTCGCGAATCCAAGAAAGACGTTCGGTAAAAGCGGTATCTTCCCCTTTCTTTTCTTTATATTTCCAGTGCGCCGCGATACCGAATTCGGCGGTACGGTGCATTTCGGCGGTACGAATTTGAATTTCGAACGGTTGACCGAAATTCGTAACTACGGTTGTGTGCAACGACTGATACATATTAGGTTTAGGCATTGCGATATAATCTTTAATTCTTCCGGGAATGGGTTTCCAGCATTTATGAATTTTACCGAACACCTCGTAACACTCGTCTATAGTGCTTACTATAACTCGCACGGCGGTTAAATCGTAAATTTGGTCCAGCGTTTTATTTTGCTGTTTCATCTTTTTATAAATCGAATAAAAATGCTTAGGACGCCCGAAAACGTCTCCTTTTATATTGCTTTCGACTAAAATGTTTTTAATTTCGTTTACCACAAAGTTAACGAAATCTTTTCTTTCTTGCAATTTTTGGTTGATATTTTCCACCAAAAATTCAAAAGCCTCGGGATCGAGGTATTTTAAGCATAAATCTTCTAACTCGCATTTAATTTGCGAAATACCCAATCTTCC
>CAYTNZ010000183.1:0-1731 GCA_964439285.1 uncultured Clostridia bacterium
GCGGCGAAAAACAGAGGGCATGGGCCGGTGGAGGTTTGTGCCATACCGAAAGTTACAAACATACCTTTTGCATGGCCTATATGCAAATAGCCGTTCGGCTCGGGCGGAAAACGAGTTTGTATTGCGGTCGTTTTGCCCGCGTCTAAATCTTCGTTTATAATCTGTTCAATAAAGTTAGTCGCTTCTATCATATATTTTCTCCGTATCGTTATTGCCTTTTTAACACCGCCGCAATATTATTACCGATTTTTATTAAAAAAATTCGTATTAACGATATAGCGACAAAGCCTTTTCTATACTTACTATTTTACTCTAAAATTTAAAATATTGCAAACCTTTACACCGAATTTTAAACACTTTGCCAAAACTTTATAAAAGATATGCGGAAAACCATAAAAGTTTTCCGCATAAAAAATATAAAAATTTAAACTCGGTAATTAAAATCGCATTATTGTTTGAACAAATAGTTATTTAAAAATCGCGATAAATTTTTACGATAACCCTACAATCTTTCCGTTTTCGTCTATATCGATATGCTCTGCCGACGGTTTTTTACCAAGCCCCGGCATAAGCATTACGCTTCCAGCAACGGCAACCACAAATTCCGCGCCGCCCTTTAAAATAATATCGCGAACGTAAACGGTAAAATTTTCGGGACGAGATAATAATTTTGCGTTATCCGAAAGCGAATACTGCGTTTTTGCGATAATTACGGGCAAACCATTATAACCGCGGCGTTCGATATCGGCAATTTTTTCAAGCGCGATTTCAGAAAATTCGGCGCCGAGTCCGCCGTAAACGTTTTTAACGATATCGTTTACCTTTTTAACGATTGTGTCGTTCAAGTCGTAAGAATAATCTAATTTACTCTTTTGCTCCGCCGCCTCGATTACCGCGGCGGCAAGTTCTTTTCCGCCTTCTCCGCCCTTTAAAAATACGTCGGTAAATACGGCTTTCGCTCCCGCGGCTTCCGTCATTTCCATAACGATACCGATTTCTGCCTGAGTATCGGTCGCAAAGCGATTCATAGCGACGACGACGGGTTTTTTGTATACGTTTTTAACGTTTTCGATATGCTTAACAAGGTTCGGCATACCTGCCTTTAAAGCGTCTATATTTTCTTCCGAAAGTGTTGTTTTGTCTGCGCCGCCGTGCAATTTAAGCGCTTTTACGGTAGCGACCACGACAACGCAATCGGGTTCTATACCCGCTATACGACACTTTGTATCGAGAAATTTTTCGGCACCCAAATCCGCACCGAATCCCGCTTCGGTAACCGCGTAATCGGCAAGACTCATAGCGGCGTAAGTAGCCTGAATACTATTGCAACCGTGAGCGATATTCGCAAACGGACCGCCGTGCACTATCGCAGGCGTACCTTCGAGAGTTTGAACGAGATTAGGTTTTATAGCGTCTTTTAATAAAGTCGCCATAGCGCCTTCGGCTTTTAAATCGCGCGCGTATACGTACTCGCCCTTTCTGTTTTCGCCTACTATTATATTGCCTAAACGACGTTTTAAATCGGCAAGCGAAGTAGCCAAACACAAAACCGCCATAACTTCGCTCGCGGCTGTAATTTCAAAATGTTCTTCTCTTTCGAACCCTTCGCCGCATTTACCTACCGTTACGTTACGCAAAGACCTGTCGTTCATATCGAGACATCTTCTAAAATAAATTTTATCGGGGTCGATATCCAGTTCGTTACCGCGGAACAAATGATTATCGAGCATT
>CAYTNZ010000184.1:0-1719 GCA_964439285.1 uncultured Clostridia bacterium
AAGTATTGCCTAATCACGCACAGCCATTCGGACCATTTTTACCCGCGCGATTTAATCATGTTTGCCGAACCTACTTATACGCACGGCGTTTCGCATATAGATTTTTATGCGGGCAATTCCGCGTACGAGCAAATTTGCGACGTTTTTTCCACGCCGTACGCCGATAAAACCCGCGCCGCGATAACCAAGGTCGAAGAAGGCGACATGTTAACTCTCGGTAAAAACAAGGTTTTGGCTTTACATTCCGACCACGCGCCGGATACTTCGCCCCTAATTTACGCCGTGCAAGACGGCTCGGGCAAGCGGCTTTTATACGCGCACGATACCGGAATGTTTACGGACGCGGTTATTTCCGAAATGAAAAGGCTGGGCAAATTCGATATCGTTTCGCTCGATTGCACGGGCGCGTTCATTCCCGACGGTTGGGAATACGGGCATATGAGCCTAAGAACAAACGTCATAATGAAAGAGCGACTTATAAAAGAGGGCTTAGCCGACGAAAAAACTAAGTTTGTAGTAACTCATTTTTCGCACAATTCGCTTTTCGGGCACGACCACGAAGAACTTTGCGCCGAAGCCGAAAAATACGGGTTTATCGTCGGTTACGACGGATTGGAAGTAGAAGCTTAACTTTTAAAAATATAGAAATTGTGTGTGCCGTTGTTTTTACATAATTTAATAACTGCAAAGGTGTAGCTAACAAAAAAAGTCTTACTCTGATAAAGGGGAAGGCTTTTTTTCGCGGCGCGTTTTTCAATAATGCGCAAGCAATGCGAGATAGCTATATTTGCCTGACGTAAGTCATTCGCTTCGAACATGGCATAATGCGTAAAATTATTTTTTAAACGCTTGTTTTTTTTCAAGTTATTTGCTATAATTTTAATAGTGGTAATATAATTATTTAACGTGCAGAAAAATTGCAGTTTTTTAAACGGTTAAAATGAGTAAAGATATGAAAAACATTAAACCCTCTACAAAGATATTTATTTTAGCTTTATGCGTGTTTTGCGTCGTTGCCGCGGTAGTTTGTTTTGCGTGTTGTACGGCAAAGCACTCGCACGAATTCGGCGAAAACTACGTAAGCGACAAACTTTATCATTATCGCGAATGTGGCTCGCAAGGGTGCGAAGAAGTCGCCGATAAAGCCGCACACGATTTTGGCGAATGGAAAATTTCAAAAGAGGCAACGTGCACCGAAAACGGCGAAAAATATTTGCAATGCGAAACTTGCGGCTATAAAATAACCGACGAAATTAAAGCGGTCGGGCACGTGATAGGCAATGCCGAGATAGAAAAAATGCCCACCACTCAATACGAAGGCGAAATTTTTATCGAGTGTGCCGTTTGCCGCGAAAAAATCAAAAAAAGCATACAAACGATAAAGTCCGTCGGCTTAGAGTTTGCTTTAAACGCGGACGAAAAAAGTTATTCGTTAAGCGGCGTAGGCACTTGTTCGGACGAATATATCAACGTGCCCGACGAATACGAAGGTTTGCCCGTAACCGCCGTTTCTAGCAAGGCGTTTGAAAACGATACCGAGTTAAAGGGTATAACTTTATCTAAAAACACCGTGAGTATAGGCGATAGGGCGTTTTTCGGTTGCAAATATCTTAAAAATATCGAAATGCCCGAATGTTTGCAAAGTTTGGGTGAATATTCGCTTCATCAATGTTTTTCTCTCGAATATACTTCGGAAAATCTTGCCAATTATATAGGCAG
>CAYTNZ010000185.1:0-1716 GCA_964439285.1 uncultured Clostridia bacterium
TCATAAAAAAGTGAACCTCCTAAAGTTGTCTAACTTTTGGGGTTCACTTCAAAAACGGAAGGCTTTTTAACTTGAAAAAATTTGCGAAAAAGTATATAATAAATAATCATGAAATATAAACTTAATTTTGAACTCGTGCCCGATAGTTGTTGGTTTTCGAATTTACGTTCGGCGCTCCCTAAAAGCGTGTGGGATAAAATTCGTAAAAAAGCGTATAAAAACGCGGGCGGTAAATGTTCTCTTTGCGGTAAAAGCGCACGGCTCGAGGCTCACGAGCGTTGGGAATACGACGAGCAAAACCAAATACAAAAACTCGTTGAAATTATTGCCGTTTGCCACGAGTGTCATAGCGTTATTCATATAGAGCGTACTCGCCTTTACGGCGATGAAAGAGCGGCGGAAGAACATTTTATGAAAGTTAATAATTGTTTGTATGCCGAATATCGCAAAGCGCTCGGTAAGGCGAACGAGGACCATCAAAGACGAAATAAAATTGCGGAATGGAAAGTCGATACTTCTTATCTTGTCGATTTTATAAAGGATTGATTATGCTTATAGATTTTCATACTCACGCATATCCAGATAAATTAGCCGAGCGTACGGTAAAACGTTTGGGTGAAGAAGGAAATATCGAATATTTTACCGACGGCAGCGTTTACGACCTTGAAAAAAAACTGACTGCCGATGGCGTAGACTTTTTCGTGCTGCAACATATTGCCGTAACGCCTAAGCACGAAAAAAACGTTAATGCGTTTGCCGTACAAACGAATGTGGGTAACAAGTTCTCTTTCGGTTCGGTGCATCCTTATTCCGAAACTTGGAAACAATCGTTAAAAGAACTTAAAAATTCAGGAATAAAGGGTGTAAAATTTCATAACGAATATCAAAATTTTTTTGTAGACGATATAAAAGCTTATCCTGTGTACGAAACGTGCGAAAAACTCGGACTTATTATGATGTTCCACGGCGGTGCGGACGTTGCGTTTAAACCGCCGTATAAATGTTCTCCCGAAAGTTTTGCGCGCGTTGCAAAAATTTTTCCTAAGGCGAATTTCGTTTTTGCGCATTTGGGCGGATTGCATACGCAAAAAGAAAGCGTAACTCATCTTGCGCCGATAAAAAACGTATATACCGATACCGCTTTTTCTTCGCAAAATTACACGGTGGCGCAGGGTAGAGAAGTGGTAAACGCTTTCGGTGTCGACAGGGTTCTGTTCGGTTCGGATTGTCCTTGGGATACGCCGCGCCGTACCGTAGAGTATATAAAGGCTTTAAAACTCGGTAAGGCTGCCGAAGAAAAAATTTTTGCCGAAAATGCGCGTAAATTATTGAATATATAGAAAATACGCTTGATGAAATAATCGCTTTTGTTCGATTTGTTGTGTTTAAAAACAAGAAAAGGTCGATGCGTTTTTTTGTATCGCTACATTTGACAAAGAATCGAATAAAAAGCGTTTTTGGGCGATTATTCGTTGAAACTTGTTTTAGAGCTATTTTAAAATAATTATAAATTTGTTCGGAAAAGAAGTTAAAAAGCCGCGAAAACATTTTGTTTTCGCGGCTTTTTGCCGAGCGTTTTTAGTTTGCTTCTCGGTTCTGTCGAGATAAAGGTGTGGCTCTGTGTTAAATGTTGAGATATTTTCTCATACCCCAACATTTATTATAGAACCCCTTATTATAAAACCCGAAAATGCTTTAATAAATAAAAAACCCACG
>CAYTNZ010000186.1:0-1707 GCA_964439285.1 uncultured Clostridia bacterium
TATGTGCATATCGTACAGTAAAGGAAAGTTGACTTACGCCGACGTAAACGAAGTGCTCGGCTGTGCCGATTTTTACGAACTTTGTCAACTCGGTTCGTATATTTTAAACGGAAACGCGGGAGACGCTTTAACAGAAACGGAAAAAGTTATTTCCGCAGGAAAGAGCGTAGGCGTTCTTGCAAAAGACGTGCTCGTGTTTTTAAACAACGTATCTGTTGTAAAAGCGTGCAAAAACGCTAATTCGATTTTGAATTTTCCTAAAGAAATGTTCGAAAAAATCAGCGAAATTGCCGAAAACGCAAACGAAAAAAGAATTTTGCGTTGTTGCGAGATTTTCGCGTATTTAGAAACGCAGTTAAAATATTCTTCGTCGCCGAGAATCATACTCGAAACGGCAATAGTAAAGGCGAGTATGCCCGAAACGGATAGCGACGTTTCTGAACTTGTGCAAAGGGTACAGGCTCTCGAAAACAAACTGAAAAATTTAGCGGCGTTACCGCGAGCGGAAACGCAAAACGCTTACGACAATTCAAATTTCGCACGTGCGCAAAGCGGCGAAAGTCATTTCGAATCGTCTTATAAAACTTCTTTTAAAGAAAATTACGAGCAGCCTTCCGAGTCGTATTCGCCGAATAAGTCGGAAACGCAGAATATAAACGCGCTTGCCGCCGATAAACGCAAAAACGCGTTTGCGTACTTTTTAAGGGCTTTGCGCGCAAATCAAAAAAACGGCGTTTTATTTACTATGTGTCAAGATTTAGACCACGCGTTCGAAGGTGATAAATTCGTGCTTACCGCAAAAAACGAGATTATTTATAAATCGTTAAGGCGAGATTATCATTTTAGAGAAATCGGCGAAGCGCTTTCGAAAATAGGTATAACCGATTTTGAAATTCGAATGCAAGGGAAAAACATCGACACGTTCGAAGAAGATATTTCTAATTTTAAAAACAAATTTAAAAATACTGATATAGAAGAAAGATAATTTTTTCGGAGGTTAATTATGGCAGGATACGGAATGGGCGGCGGCAATATGCAAAATCTTATGAAACAAGCCCAAAAAATGCAAGAACAAATGCAAGAAGTACAGGCGGCGTTAGACGACTGGGAAATAGTAGGCACGAGCGGCGGCGAGGCTGTCGTTGTGTTTATGAACGCTAAAAAGATTATCGACGGTATCGAAATAGACCATAAAGTGGTTGACCCCGAAGACGTCGAAATGCTCGAAGATTTAATTATGGCGGCTATTCTCGACGGTTATAAAAAAGCCGACGAAGTATATAAAGAAAAAATGGGACCGTTTGCGCAAATGGGCGGACTCGGGGGACTTTTATAAAAAATGCAAGTTTATATAGAACCTATCGGCAGACTTATCAACGAGTTTTCGAAACTGCCGGGCGTAGGTAAAAAAAGCGCGCAACGCTATGCGTATAAAATTATAAACATGACCGACAGCGAAGCGCAAGAGTTCGCAAACGCTATTTTAAACGTAAAGAAAAAGGTTAAATATTGCAAAATCTGCGGTAATTTTACCGAAAACGACGAATGCGATATTTGCAAAAATCGTAACGGGAAAGTTATTTGCGTGGTAAAAGAGCCGAAAGACGTCATCGCGCTCGAAAAATTGCGCGAGTTTAACGGCGTATATCACGTTTTGCACGGCGTTATCAATCCTATGGAAGGAGTCGGTCCTAACGATATACGTAT
>CAYTNZ010000187.1:0-1699 GCA_964439285.1 uncultured Clostridia bacterium
ACCAAAGCAATTTTTTCCAAGTACCGACAAGGTCTTTCGCTTTTTCGCCGCCGCCCATACCTCTGCCCATAGGTCCGTTCGGTCTATGGCGAACGCGCGTTTGTCCGATTTCGTATTCTTTTTTATCCATTACGCAAGTTCCTCCTCTGAAAGTTGCGAAAGCGCGATTTGGCGATACGTTTCGCAAGTTTCCATCAATTGCTCGTGAGTACCGATACCGACCATACGCCCTTCGTCTAATACGATAATTTTATCGGCGTCGCGAATGGTGCCTATACGTTGCGCGACAATCAATCTCGTAACGTTTTTACACTTTTCGTCGAGCGTTTTACGCAATATTTTATCCGTTTTATAATCGAGAGCGGAAAACGAATCGTCGAAAATCATAATCTCTGCATTTCTCGCAACCGCACGCGCAATAGATAAACGTTGTTTTTGTCCGCCCGAAAAATTAGCGCCGCCTTGTGCCACAAACCCGTCGTAGGTGTTTTCTAATCCGCAAACGAAATCTTTAGCCTGCGCGGTTTCTACGGCGTCTGCGATATCTTCGGTTTCAAACGCGTTTTTGCCGTTATCTCCGAACGCGATATTCGAACGAATAGAACCCGAAAACAACGTTGCTTTTTGCGATACGTACGCGATTTTGTTACGTAAGGCACGCTCGTTATATTCTTTTACGTTTACGCCGTCCACAAGCACTTCTCCTTCTGTTGCGTCGTAAAAACGCGGAATTAAATTGATAACGGTACTTTTTCCGCAACCGGTAGAACCTATAAACGCCACTGTTTCTCCTTTTTTTGCCGTAAACGATATATCTTGCAATACGTCTTCTTCCGCGTCGGGATACCTAAAATACACGTGATTAAAGGTAATTTCGCCTTCCACGCCTTCTTCACCTTCGACAACGTTTCCGTTTTTAATGGAAGGAACAGTATCCAAAACCTCGTTAATACGCTTGCCGGCAACCGACGCACGCGGCATAATCATAAATATCATAACGAGCATCATAAACGCCATAACTATTTGAATGGCGTACGTACTGAACACCATCATATCGCCGAACAACGCAATTTTTTCGGGCATCGCCGCCGTTTTATTAAGCAAAAACGCACCTATCCAATATACCGCAAGCGAAAGTCCGCTCATAACGAGTTGCATTGTAGGCATCATAAACGACATAGCCCTTTGCGAAAACAACTGTGTTTTGGTTAAAGCGTCGTTCGCTTTTTCGAATTTGTTTTCTTGATATTCTTCTGCGTTATACGCTCTTACAACTCTAAGACCATTTAAATTTTCACGAGTAACACGGTTTAAATCGTCGGTTAGTTTTTGCATTTTACGAATTTTAGGATAAGCGAGCAAAAGGCAAATTCCCACCGCTACGAGTACTACGACAACGCCTACAACCGTTGCTATAGACCATTCCCATTCTTTACCCGCGATTTTGCAAATCGCCCAAACCGCCGTAATAGGCGCTTTTATAAGCATTTGCAATCCCATAACGACAAACATCAATACCTGCTGAATATCGTTCGTAGAACGAGTGATAAGGCTTGCGGTAGAAAAATTTCCTATTTCTTGCATAGAAAACGTTTGAACCTTTTTGAACAAACTGCCGCGAATAGACCAAGCGAGATCGCTGCCGATACGCGCGGTAAAAATAGCCGTAACTACCGATGCCAAAACGCTGCCCAGCGCG
>CAYTNZ010000188.1:0-1677 GCA_964439285.1 uncultured Clostridia bacterium
GCAATAATCGAGCCGCTTATATCGCTACCGCCGCGAGAAAAAGTTTTAATATTTCCGTTGATATCCGTACCGTAAAACCCGGGAATTACCGCACGCTTTGCTTTTGAAAGAGCGGCATAAATCAACGGATACGATTTGTTTTCGTCGAAAAAGCCTTTCTCGTCAAAATAAATCAAATCGGCTGCGTCTACAAATTCGTATCCTAAAAGAGCCGCAATTATACGCGCGTTTAAATACTCGCCTCTCGATGCCGTAAAATCGGCGCTCTTTCTCGTTTCGATTTGTTTTTCCGTTTCGGTTAAAATGCTTTCGATGTCCAATTCGACGCCGAGTTCTTCTACTATCGTGTAAAATCTTTTTTTGATTTTAGAAAAAGTTTCAAAGCAGTTGCCCTTTTCGACGCTGTCTTTGTAACAGGTATACAATAAATCGGTTATTTTTATATCGTCCGAAAATCTTTTACCGGGGGCGGAAACAACGACGAACTTTCTATCGCTATCCGATTTAACAATACTTGCGACTTGCTTAATATTATTGCCGTCGGCAAGCGACGTGCCGCCGAATTTACATACTTTTAAACTCATTATTTACTAATCTCCTTGGCTTCTATATAGTATCTCTTTTCAGCACTTTCTCCCATCGAAAACGTTTTACGCGGTAAATTTCCGTATTTAACAACTTGCTTAAAAAGCGCACTCTTGTCCATTTTAGGTAAAATTATCCCGACGTAATCGGAATTGTTTTTCGTCATATCGCGAACGGCGTCTTCTCCGTGTATATAATCGACTTTACCGCCGTTTTCTTTTATATACGCCGCTATATAATCGTCGCACTCGCGAACGGCTTTTGCGATATCTTCGCTGACAGAAACAATTCGTTTATTACCGTCAACGTAAATCGCGCCTTCGCCCGTTCCGCCGAAACTTAAATTTTTTAAAAATTTATCTTTATCGACGCCCTTTACTATACGGTGTATGGCCTCGAAACGAATCCCTTCGTCGTAAACGTTTACAGCCTCGCAAAGCGCGTATCTTGCCGGATGATTTTCTTTTTCTTCTTCGGTCAAAGTAGTTTTTATTTTATCCCAATGCGCCTTAGCAGTCGCAAGCGAATGATTGCCGTCGCCCACGACAAACATAAGCCCGTCGTCCGATACTAAATTCGAAAAAGAGTTTATAACGCGCTCACTGTCTTTTATAAAATATCCTTTTACGTGTCCGCCTTTCATATTCAATTCGAAATCGTACAAAAGCGGCAAGTCGTTTATATTTTCTTTAAATTCTTTAAGTACAGTATCGCTCAAATCGTTATACAAGAGCATTATATGCGGAAGTTCTATACTTGCGCCCTCTCGTATTTTTAAACGCGGCGGAATACGTTCTACAATTGTCGCCTCGGACGCGCGAATTTGCGCTTTGTTGCCTTTTTCGTAAGAATAACATTCGAGGTCTACCGCAATAACCACGCCGTAACGAGTTTTAGAAAATTCGGTAGAACGCTCGACGAGAATAAACCCCTTCGGCAACTTTTTAAAAAGCCCTTCGCTGCGATATTTTTTCATCGTAGCGTAAATTTGCTCGGTCATTTCGGAATAATCCGTTTCGAGATAAATTTCGGGCAAAGTCAATCTTAAAGTCGAAGGTTTATCGCCCACTTCTTTATTTAAAGTTTCCCAAT
>CAYTNZ010000189.1:0-1676 GCA_964439285.1 uncultured Clostridia bacterium
TAGAACCGCTGTCTACCTGCCCTGCTATAAGGTTGTTAGACGCCATAATCATATATATTATAGGCAACAACAATCCTGCCAATTTATAAAAAATAGAACCTACGACCAAAGTGTACAAATCCATTTGTCCTATTTCTTCTAACGCTTCGGAAACGGCGTCGGGTAAGGTAGACAAAAAGCTTGCCGAAACGCTCGATTGAATTTCTTGTTGTTTTTTAATAACGGCTTGTTTATATTCGTTCTCGTTCGAAAATTCTCCGTTTGTAAATTTTTCTTCTAAAAGTTCTAATTCGTATTCGAATCTTGCTTGATAGGTAACGATTGCCGTTTTAGATAAATGTTTAATAGAATCGTAAGTATAGCCGAACGAATCGTATTTTTCTTTACTTACGCCGTACGCCGAAAGCGCGTCGATAAGCGCAGATACGTTTTCGGGTTTTACCATATTTCCCGAAATAAAAATCGAAGCCCCGTCCAAAGCCCTGTTTTCGCGATAACCGCTACGCTCAGGCGTTGAAAGATACGTTTCGATATCATTCGATGAAATATGCGCAATTATAGACGTAATATCGTAATCGTCGGGAACTTTTTCGTTGTTTTCGGTATAAAAATCGTTAAACATTCCGTTGGGGTTTAAAGTATACATAACGCTTCCGAGCATCTCTTGCGCTTCGGCAGAATCTTCGGCATATCCCGCGTCTTGCGCCTTTTCGTTTATATATGTTTGCAACTCTTCGCAAGCGTACGTATATGCCGTCGTTATTGCGATTTCTTGCGTCGCGGGCGATTGCTCTTTCCAAGTTTTAAGTGCCGCAGGATACTCGTTTTCGCTTGTATACGATTCTCTTGCAGGCATATTATTTTGCCATTCTACAATAAGCGAAACGTAACTTTCGCCCGCAGCCGTTTGCATTTCGGGCTTTGAGTTTTGCCAAGAGGCAACAGCGCTTGCGTACTCGTTTAAATCGGAAAAATCACTCTGATTAGGCATTTTTCCAAGCCAAACGAGATACGAAAGAGTATCAGCCGAGTTTTCAGAAAAGAAAGAGTCGAATTTTAAAAGCCCGTCGTTTGCGTTTTCGTAATACGAAAGCGCACGCTCTTGCATTTGCGAATCCACTTCTTTCGTAATAATCGTATCTTGAATAGAATTTTTCACTTCGCCTATACTTCCGTTTCCGGAAATCAACATAACACAGGCAAGCATAAAGCAAACCGCAAAGGTTATAATCGACCACATCGTTCCGTTTGCCTTGCAAGACTGTTTAAATAAAGCTTTACTAAACATATATTTATTACTCCTTTTAATTATTTGTTTTAGAAAATAATATATTTTTAAAATGCATTTCGAGCGTATACGGCAATTCGGAAATAAATTTTACGTTATAATTATGTAAAACGCCGAGAAGTTTTGCCGTATCTTGCGCTTGAATACGAATAGTTACCTGATTATATTGTTCTTGTAAACGTATCTTTTCATAATTTTCGTTTAAAAAACGTTTATAATCGTCAAAAGAATGAAATTCTATTTTAAAATCTTTAATCGGGCGATTGCGAATTTTATTCATATCGCATATATCCACTATTCGCCCGTCGTTTATAAGCGCAACTTTATCGCAAGTTTTTTCTAATTCGTCAAAACTATGGCTGCTCATAAAAATAGTTTTGCCTTTTTT
>CAYTNZ010000190.1:0-1674 GCA_964439285.1 uncultured Clostridia bacterium
GATAGGCGAATAAGCGTTTGCGTTAGCATAGCCTATTGAACCCACGCTTTCGAGCGGAGTTAAAAAATCTACGCTGTAGCTATAAGTTTCGCCGTTAAAAGTGAATTCTTGCGAAAAATCGCTTTCATAATTAAAATATTCCCAGCCACACCCCTCGTTTTGCAGAGATTTAAGAAAATTATAATACGTTTCCGAAGGTTGTTCTTTTGCATTCTCCACGCTAGACTGCATATTGAATTCGGAAGAAAATTCGCTTACGAATTCGCCGCTGTAATAAATAGAGGGGCGCAAGCAATATGAAACGTTGTATTCTTCGAATATTTCGCTCATATTGCCTATGTGGTCGGAATCGGCATGAGTTGCCAAAACCACCGTTATATCGTCTTTCACGCCTATCTTAGCAAGATACTCTTTTATTATTTGCGCGTTTGTTTTATCTTGCGACGTCGTATCCCAACGAATTTGAGCTTTCGTACCCCTATTATCGCCGCAATCGACGAGCATATTTTTTCCATCCGGGAACTGAATAAAAACGCAATCGCCCTGACCTACGTCGATAAAATGCACTTTAAGCTCGTCGGTTTTGGCGGTCGTAACTCCGCAAAACAATTCGTTTAAACCCGAAACGCGCTCGGGTTCTTCTTCCTTGAAAATATATCCGCCGTTATATAAATAATAACAAATCGCTATAACCGCGATAACTATTAAAAGCAGAGCGGTGTATCCGTTTTTTAACTTTTTATTTTTTCCGCCGCCGTTGCCCTTTTTGCCGCCTTTTTTACTTTTTTTGCGCGCTCCTTCGGCGCCATTGCCTTTTTTCGCGCCGTAAAACGCGGAAAAATACGATTCGTTGGTAAAATAGCCTTGATTTTCGCTTGTCATAAAATTCCTCCGCGATTTTTTAGATTTTTTATTTTAAATTCTTTACGCCTTATTTTTAGCTTAATTTAAAATTTAAAAGACGTATAACGCCGCCGCTTTTAGATATAAACTTTCTTCTTGCCCCGCAAACGAGGCATGGTCTTTACCCTGAATTCTTAATTCCATAAGCTTGGCGTTTACTCCGCTATCGTTAAGCGCGCTTTTAAGCATATCCGTAAACAACTTGACGGTTAAATGTTGCGAACAACTGCACGTTATTAAAATTCCGCCCTTTTTTAAAAGCTTTAACGCTTGAACGTTTACGTCTTTATATCCGCGCAACCCTTCTTTTACGGTATCGGCAGACTTGGTAAACGCGGGCGGGTCCAAAACGATTAAATCGTAGAACGCTCCGCGTCGGCGTTCTTCGCGCAAAAATTCGAAAACGTCGGCTTGTTCGGTTTTTATAACCTTTTCTAAGCCGTTTAATTTTGCGTTTTTGTTAACTAAGTCTAAGGCGCGTTCCGAAACGTCGACGGCGGTAACGCTTTTTGCACCGTATTTAGCCGCGCAAAGCGAAAATCCGCCCTCGTTGCAAAAACAATCGAGCACCGTTTTGCCGCGCGCGTAACATTTTAAGTTGTCTCTGTTTTCTTTTTGGTCTAAAAAATATCCGGTTTTTTGCCCGTTTTTTATATCTACCAAAAGCTTTAATCCGTTTTCTTCTATCTCTATAAGCTCGGGCACTTCGCCGTATAAAAGCCCCTTAACCTCCGGCAAGCCTTCTTTTTTGCGCACCGAAACGTCGCTTCT
>CAYTNZ010000191.1:0-1665 GCA_964439285.1 uncultured Clostridia bacterium
TTTTATATAAGTTGTTTATGACTTTATAAACCATTTTTTCGTTGCCGGGAATGGGCGACGCCGAAATTATGATAGTGTCGTTAGAACCTATCGTAACCTTGTTAAAAGAATCCGAAGCCATACGCGTAAGCGCGCTCATAGGTTCGCCTTGGCTTCCCGTCGAAACTATTATTATTTCTTTATCGAAATAATTTTTTATTTTTTCGACGTCGATAAGCGTTCCGTCCGGAACGTTCAATTCGCCTATTTTTTCAGCCGCCTCAACTACGTTTAACATACTGCGCCCGGAAAGCGCAACCTTTCTTTTGTATTTTACGGCAAGGTCTATAATTTGTTGCAATCTATGCACGTTCGAAGCAAAAGTAGCGACTATTATTCTGCGCGTGGAATGTTCCGCGAATAAGTGGTCGAGCGTTGCGCCTACAACCGTTTCGCTCATCGTGTAGCCTTGGCGTTCGACGTTCGTAGACTCGCACATTAAAAGATTGACGCCTTCTTTGCCTATTTCTGAAATACGCGTTAAATCTATTTGTTCGCCTGCAACGGGCGTTAAATCGATTTTAAAATCGCCGCTGTGGAAAATTCTGCCTTGCGGCGTATCGATAGAAAGCGCGACCGCGCCCGCAATAGAATGGTTAACGTTTATAAATTCGACGTTAAAGCAACCGAGTTTGATTTTATCTTTGGGCTTTACGCAACGCAAATCCGCTTTGTTTAAACGATGTTCGCGAAGTTTGTTATCCGCAAGCGCAAGCGTAAGTTTCGTTGCAAATACGGGTGCGTTTATTTCTTTTAAAAGATAAGGAAGTCCGCCTATATGGTCTTCGTGCCCGTGGGTTAAAAGTATTCCTCTTATCTTTTTCGAATTTGCTATAAGATAACTGATATCGGGAATAACCAAATCGATACCGGGAAGTTCTTCGTCCGGAAAGGTTAACCCCGCGTCTATTACTATAATATCGTTTCCGTACTCTATCGCGGTCATGTTCTTTCCTATTTCGCCTACGCCGCCGAGAAACATAACCTTTACGGGTGCTCCGAATTTTTTACCTTTTTTTGTATGATGAGCGTTGTTTTTTGCCGTAACGACGGCTGTTTTTTCAACTTTTTCGGCTTTCACCGTTTCTTTACCGTTTTTATTTTTTGCCTGTTGAACACGTTTATCGGTTTTTACGTTTTTCTCTTTTTTAGGTTGAAAACTCTCGTCTGTTTTTTCGTTTTTCTTTTTTTGAGTTTTTACGTTTTGACCTACGTAATAGCTTAAATTTTTTTTGGGCTTTGTGTTATTATCGTTTTTTACTGTTTGCTCTTTCATGAATCTCCTGTCTTATAGCCGTTTTTATATATACGATGCGTTTATCGCAGTCTAAAACAAAAGGCTGAGAAAAAGTCAGCCTTTGTTAAAAATCTTTTTTAAGTGTACGCGGCACATTCGCCGCTCGGCTTTTATAGGTTATTGTTTTACTTTCGAACAACTCGGTTCGATGCTTAAATTTAACGTTTTAGGCAACACCGCCGCGTGTCAAATTGTTTAACCGTTATTTACTCGCCGCGCGTTAAATTATTTAACCCTGCTGTTTGCAATCTTTTGCGCAACTTCTCCCACAAGCGCCTTCGACAACGCATCGGGGTTATTGCCGTTGACGTTAATACTTCTACGAACTA
>CAYTNZ010000192.1:0-1624 GCA_964439285.1 uncultured Clostridia bacterium
CGCGGTTTGCTCTGTGTGTTCCATAACGTTTTCTTCTTCGTCGCAGTGCATAAGGCTCCAACGTTTTATATATTTCATGCGCGAAATTATCGCGAAAAAATCGTAGCTTTGGTTCGGCATGTTAACGTTCCTCGAAGTCTTTTTTGCCTACGATAAGCGAAAAAGCAGCCTTTAAAACGGGCAAAATGTTTGCCGATTGCTCGTTTATAACCGAAAAAGGCGAATCGAGCAGCGTTTCGGAAATTTCTTCGTCGCGGCGAACGGGCAACGGGTGGAGTATAAGCGCGTCGGGTTTTGCGCGGTGCAGTTCTTTTTCGCCGAGCATATAAGAAAGGGGCAAATCGTGGCTCATAACGTAAACGGCGTCGGCACCCGATAATCCGTCTTCTAAGTTATCGTAAATTTCTATATCGCAAAACTGTCTGCAATAATCGGCTACGGCGCGTTCGGGTTCGGCGGGTTCGGGGCAGATAAGATTAAGGTCTATTCCGCACTTTGCCGCTCCGTATAAAAGCGAATAATCGCCGCCCGAAAAATTGCCTACAATAGCCATTTTTAAGTCTTGAAGCTTGCCTTTGCGTTGCCAAACGGTAAAAAGCGACGCAAGCGCTTGGCAAGGGCTCGTTTTGCTGTTGGCGTTAATTATGGGCAAATCGCTGTATCCGTCTATTACTTCGGCGTCTTTAGAAACGGACGTATCCACCGCAAAGCTTTTAACTCCGTAACCGCGGATTGCCGAAATGCCGTCGCGGTCTTTTAAATAATCTTCTATCGAACTTCCCGAAAGCGGCAAAATCATCGCGTTGCCGCCTATGCCTTCGATTGCTATCTGAAATGCTATGCGGGTTCTAAAAAAGGTGTTTTTAGTGAGTAACGCCACGTATTTTCCGTGTAAAACGTCGGTTTTTTCGCCTACGGCTGCTTTTTGCTTGAAGTCGCGAGCGGCGTAAAGCAACTCGAAAACGTCTTCTATCGAAGTTTTGGAAAGCGAAAGCAAGCTATTCGCGGAAATATGTTTTTTAGGCACGTATCCGTTTATGTTCATAAAATTCTCCCTTAAAGCGATACATTATAACTACATTATATCAAAAAGCTCGTTCGCACACAAGTTTTTTGGCAAACCGAGAGTAAAAAAAACGAAAAAAAGTATTTTTAACGGATAATGCGATTAAAAAACTGCTAACGTTTAACAAAAAAAACGGTTCGTATTAAAAACTTTTGTTCCGATTAAAGAACTAAAAACGAGATAAAAACGCGAATAAAAAAACAAAATTTGACGATTTTAAATTTTTTTAGTGCAATATATACAAACGTCGGCGTTTAAATTTGGCATATTGCCTATTGTAAAATTTTAAAAAATGTTGTAAAATAGATAATGTACTAAAGTGCAATCAAACAATTCGGAGGAATTTGTATGGCAAGTCTTTTATTAAAAGACATATACAAGGTATATCAATCCGGCGTAACCGCCGTAACCGATTTTACCTTGGATATTCAAGACAAGGAATTTATCGTATTCGTAGGTCCTTCCGGCTGCGGTAAATCTACGACTCTTCGTATGATCGCAGGTCTTGAAGAAATCACCGAAGGCGAGCTTTATATCGACGGCAAGCTTATGAACGAC
>CAYTNZ010000193.1:0-1611 GCA_964439285.1 uncultured Clostridia bacterium
GCGTTACGCCCATAACGTGCCATTTGTTTTCAACGGCATGACAAAACGTATGAACCCTGCCTTTCGCGTCGATAAACGGATTTTCGGTGTAAGCGAATACAACGCCGCTCGTACCGATATTACAACTTACTATCCCTTCTTTGACAATTCCGTTACCTATCGCAGCGGCAGCCTAATCGCCCGCGCTGCCGGCAACAATCGTTCCTTCTTTCAATCCGCACTTTTGCGCCGCGCTTTTTGATATTTTGCCGCCGATTTCGGCACTTTCGATAATTTTAGGAAGAACGCTCTTATCTATTTTTAAAGCGTTTAAAATCTCGTCCGAATAATCTCTTTTTGCGATATTCATAAGTTGCATACCGCTCGCGTCCGAAACGTCGGTTATATATTCGCCCGTAAGCGCAAATCTAACGTAATCTTTCGGCAATAAAATATGCGCGGTTTTAGCCCAAATTTCAGGCTCGTTGTTTTTAACCCACATAATTTTAGACGCGGTAAATCCCGTTATGGCAGGATTTGCGGTAATTTCTACAAGACGCTCTTTGCCGATTTTTTCGGTTATTTCGTCGCACTCGGCTTGCGTTCGTTGGTCGCACCAAATAATGCTCTTTCTTAAAACGTTGTTGTCTTTATCTAAAAGAACAAGCCCGTGCATTTGTCCCGAAAGTTCTAAACCTTTAACGTTTTCGGACGACACTTTCGATTTTTCTATTACCTGTTTAATAGTTTCGAATACCGCGTCGGACCAATCATCGGGCGATTGTTCCGCCCAACCGTTTTTTTCTTGATACAAAGGATAACTTTTAAACGCGGTTGCCACGATTTTGCCCGTTTCGTCGAACAAAACGGTTTTCGTGCCCGACGTACCTATATCGCTTCCTATAAGATAATTCATATTTACCCCTTTTAATTTTAGATATTGTATTTCATTCTTATTGCAAGGTCGGTATAAATTTTTTCATTTTCGATTTTTCCGCCAAGCAATATATCGAACATATTTTTCAGCGCCGTATAACCTTGTCTTGCAGGTTGTTGGTCTATCGCGGCGAGTATTTTTCCTTCTTTTATGCACTTTGCCGTAGATAATATAGCGTCGTTTGCTACTATCAACGTGTTTTTTCCGCTATCGGTTACCGCTTTTACCGTACCCGTAACGCCTGCCGCGGCAACGTAAATCGCTTTTATGTTATTATGCTCTTTTAATATCGTTCGAGTTTTTGCATATGCGATTTCGTCATCGTCGAAACATTCTTCTATTGCGGCTATACGTATACCCGTTTCGCTTAAAACACATTTTAAACCGCGAATTCTGTCGTTGTGCCCGAGCATTTTAAAAGAACCCGTTATAACGGCAACGTCGCCGCAACCTGCGAGCGCAAGCGATAAAAGATTTGCCGCCGTTTGACCGCTCTTATAATAGTCGCACCCCACGTATTGAATTCTTTCGCTGTTTTCAACGTCTGCGGTAACGGTTATCACGGGTTTTGCCGCCGAATGATACTCGTTTATTTTCGCGATAATTTTTTCATCGTCGATAGGCGTTAAAATAAGCCCGTCTACCTTATCGAAAAGTTCGCTCATTGCGAAAAGCTGCTCTTTCGTATCGTAGCC
>CAYTNZ010000194.1:0-1578 GCA_964439285.1 uncultured Clostridia bacterium
GTCGCTCGCAAAGCCCGAAGATAACTGTTTTAACACGCACAATTTTTTAAAGTAAGACAAAATAATTCTCCTTAATTGTTTATTCGGCGTTATAAAATTATTTAAAATATTCGAAATAATATTAATATATTAACAGATAGCGAAAAACATACGATTTTGCGAATAAACGACGAATTTTGTAAAAACTAAAAAAGGAGTAAATCAAACGGCATAAATTCGTTTTACTTTTGACAAAATTTAGTATATAATTAAAATGAAATAAAATAGAAAATTTTTTAAGGAGATAAATAAATGGCATTTACAACCAACAAAAAAGTGTTGCAGTTTATCGACGAAAGCGCGGCTTTATGTCAACCCGACAAAATCGTTTGGATAGACGGCAGCAAGGAACAGATTGAAGCGTTAAGAGCAGAAGCTTGTTCTACCGGCGAAATGATTAAACTCAATCAAGACCTTCTTCCCGAATGTTATCTTCATAGAACTGCGGTTAACGACGTTGCGCGCGTAGAAGACAGAACTTTTATTTGCTGCAAAAACGAAGAGGACGCAGGTCCGATTAATAACTGGATGGCACCCGAAAAAGCATACGCTATGGCGGGAGAAATATTCAAAGGTTCTATGAAAGGCAAAACCATGTACGTTATCCCTTACTCTATGGGTATAGTAGGCAGCGAATTTGCTAAAAACGGCATAGAACTTACAGACAGCATTTACGTTGTTTTAAATATGTGCATAATGACGCGCGTAGGCACCAACGTTTTAGACGCTATGGGCGAAAACGGCGATTTCGTTAAAGGTTTGCACGCAAGAGCTCAGCTCGACGAAACCAAGAGATATATTCTTCATTTCCCCGAAGACAATACCATTTGGTCGGTTAACTCGGGCTACGGCGGCAACGTTCTTTTAGGTAAAAAATGTTTTGCACTTCGTATTGCTTCTTATCTCGGTAAAAACGAGGGTTGGATGGCAGAACATATGCTTATTCTCGGTGTAGAAAAACCCGACGGCGACGTAAAATATATCGCAGCCGCTTTCCCGTCCGCATGCGGAAAAACCAACCTCGCAATGCTTATCCCGCCCGAAATTTATCGCAACAAGGGTTATAAAGTATGGTGCGTAGGCGACGATATCGCTTGGATAAGAGTAGGCGCAGACGGCAGACTTTGGGCTATGAACCCCGAAAACGGATTTTTCGGCGTAGCACCCGGCACGAACCTTAAATCCAACCCCAACGCGCTTCATACCACGCAAAAGGGTACTATTTTCACAAACGTAGTTTTAAATACCGACAACAATACCGTTTGGTGGGAAGGACTCGATAAAAATCCTCCTAAAAACGCTATCGATTGGAAGGGTAATCCTTGGACGGATAAAGAAAAGGCAGAAGGAATTAAGGGCGCGCATCCCAATTCGCGTTTCACCGCTCCCGCAGAAAACTGCCCTTGCATAAGCAAAGAATTCAACAGCCCTACGGGCGTACCTTTGTCCGCTATCGTATTCGGCGGCAGACGCGCGAAAACCGCTCCGCTCGTATATCAATCTAAAGATTGGAACAACGGCGTATTCGTAGGTTCTATT
>CAYTNZ010000195.1:0-1577 GCA_964439285.1 uncultured Clostridia bacterium
GGACACGCTTGTCAAGAAGAGTTAAAAGTTTTGCATTCGCTTTTAAAGCCTAAATTTTTTATTCCCGTTCACGGCGAATATCGCCATTTAAAACGCCACGCGCAACTTGCGGCAGGGCTCGGAATGAGCGAAAACAATATGCTTATCTGCGATTTGGGAAATTGCGTCGAACTAACGAAGGCTACAATGCAGTTCGGCGAGAGCGTGCCTTCGGGTTCGCGTCTTGTGGACGGCGGCAATTTAGAAGACCGCGAAAACAGTGTCGTTATGAAAGACAGAAAACATTTGTCGGAAGACGGCATATTCGTAATAACGGCTTGCGTAAGCGCTCGTAGCGGCGAACTTTTAAGCGAACCCGACGTTATAAACAGAGGTTTCGTTATGCCCGAAAACGCCGATTATGCCGCGGATATCAAGCAAATAGTAATAAATTGCGCTATGCAGGTAAACGTAAAGAGCGATGTCGAAAATAAAGAACTTATCGCCGCTATAAAAAAATCGGTAAAGAATTTTATATATAAAAAGACTAAATCTAACCCCGTTATAATGGCGAATATCGTGCGTATTTAATACGGCAACGTGTTTTAAGTCTATTTTAAAACGGGAACTAAGAATAAAAAATCGCAGGTTGCTGCGATTTTTTAACGTAGGGTTAATATGCAATTTGTACAATCTTTATTACAACTTAAAATAGACGAGCGAATTATAAAGTTGCGCGAAAACGCAAAAAGCGTTCGCGACCCGTCTTGCGCGGACGAAACGCTTAACTTTCTCATTTATACGGTAAAAACTTTAAACCCCGAAAAAATTCTCGAAATAGGAACAGCCGAAGGACTTTCGGGTGCGGCAATGCTGTTTGCTTGCGAAAGAGCAAAACTTACCACCATAGAGTTGAACGAAGAAAGATATTTTACCGCTAAAAAAAATTTTGCCGACCTTTCGTTGTCGGACAGAGCGGATTTGATTTTAGGCGACGCGGGCGAAGTAATCGATTGTTTAAACGAAATTTACGATTTGATTTTTCTCGACGGACCGAAGGCACAGTATATAAATTATCTTCCGCGCCTTAAACAACTTCTAAGAAAGGGCGGCGTGCTTTTTGCCGACGATGTTTTGCTTTTCGGTTGGGTTAACGGAAAAGAAGAAACGCCGCACAAACGTCGCTCTATAGTAGAAAAATTAAAACGTTATCTTATAGCGATATCTTCCGATTCGGAACTTATAACGAGCATACTCGATATAGGCGAAGGGGTTGCCGTTTCGGTAAAAATTTAAAAAATCAACACGGTATTTTAGTACTGTTTACATACGGGAATATTATGAACAGAATTTTAAAAAATTGCGAATTGTTAGCGCCTGCGGGCAACTTCGAAAAACTTAAAACCGCGCTTTATTTCGGCGCGGATGCCGTATATCTCGGCGGAAAAGATTTTTCTTTGCGTTCTTTTTCCGATAATTTTACCTTAGAAGAAATGGAAAAAGGTGTTCGCCTTGCTCATTCTCAAAACAAAAAAGTGTACGTTACGGCTAATATTTTTGCGAAAAACGCCGATTTTTCGGCGCTTTACGATTATTTT
>CAYTNZ010000196.1:0-1563 GCA_964439285.1 uncultured Clostridia bacterium
ATCGCCGAACCCGATACGCCCGTTGCTGTGCCAAGTTCCAAAATCTTTTTCGGATTTTTCATTTTTAACGTCATTATAAGTTCGTTAAGCCCGTCCGTTAAAATAGTAGGAACTCCGTTATCGCGATATTCGTTTCTTAACGCAATAAGTTCTTTCGGTATATTGTTTTGTAAATTGGCGCGAGTAAGCGCCGTTGTGTATTCGTTTATCATATCTCGGTAATAATCGGCAATATCATCGGATTTTTCTTAGTCTTTTTTATAAGGTAATCGCGCAGTTTTTTACGAATTACGTTGCGCGCGTCGGTGATATCCGCAACGGATTTAAGATTGTAACTTTCTAAACATTTCGTAATAATATTTTTCATTTCGCGAACTTGCTCGTCGCTTAATCCTGCACCGCGACCTATAACATCGGGGTCTTGAAGCATTAAACCGCTTTCTGCGGAAATACAACATACGGCAACCACAATACCTTCGTCCGAAATATGCTTTCTTTCGCGAATTATCGACTGTGTTTCGTCTATAGAAAGCCCGTCAACATACCTACTGCCGGCAGGAGTAGATTCTCCGCGTTTTATAGACTTTTGCGAAACTTCGACGGTATCGCCTATTTCACACAAAAGCATATTACCTTCGCGCATACCGAGTTCCTTAGATAAATCGATATGCTTTTTAAGATGCCTATACTCGCCGTGTACGGGAATAAAGAATTTAGGTTTTATAAGCGAATGCATTATTTTAAGTTCTTCTTTATAAGCGTGCCCCGACGCATGTATTTTTTCAAGGCTTTCATACACGACTTCGGCACCCTTTTTGTATAAATTATTTATAACCGAATATATACTGCGTTCGTTACCGGGAATAGGCGACGCCGATATTATTATAGTATCGTTTTTGCCGATGGTTACCTGACTTAATTCACCGGCCGCCATACGCGTTAAAGCGCTCATCGCTTCGCCTTGCGAACCGGTAGAAATAACAACCAAATCTTTATCCGAAATGTTTTTAATTTTTTCTATATCGACAATAGTATTCGGCGGAACGTCTAATTCGCCTATTTTCGACGCTGCTTCAACTACGTTTATCATACTTCTTCCAGACAGCGCAACTTTTCGCTTGTTTTTATAAGCAAGATTAAGTATTTGTTGCAAACGATATACGTTACTCGCGAAAGTCGCCACAATAATTCTACGAGTTTTGTTTTGAATAAACAATCTTTCAAGATTATTATAAACAACACTTTCACTCATAGAATATCCGTCGCGTTCGATATTAGTAGATTCGCAAAGCATAAGCGTTACTCCGCGTTTACCGATTTCGGTTAATCTTGCTAAATCTATAATTTCACCGCCAATCGGAGTTAAATCGACTTTAAAATCGCCCGTATGGAAAACAACACCCACAGGGGTTTGAATAGACAAAGCAACCGAACCCGCAATAGAGTGATTTACGCTTACGAATTCAACCGAAAAACACCCCGCTTTTATTACGCTTTTCGGTGCGACACAATTAAGTTTGCAATTTTTAACTTTAAGTTCGCGTATTTTATTTTCGGCAAGCA
>CAYTNZ010000197.1:0-1551 GCA_964439285.1 uncultured Clostridia bacterium
GGCGGCGTCTTAACCGCTTGACCATGAGGCCGCAACAAAAGTTACCTTAATATTATAACATAATATAATAATATTGGCAACTTTTTTAAAGACGAAAATTTTAAAAATTTCGCTTGTTTACAAAAAAAGATCCACCTGTGCCGCAGAACGAAAAAGGGTTAACCCGCTTCTCGCAGGTGGGTGCGCCGCTTTATCGCATCGAACTTTCCGTATAAATACAGACCTTGTCTATCGAAAAAGACTATTTAAAAAGCGCTCCCGAAATAAAAACGTGGATTAAGATAAATCGAACTCCGTACACCGCAGACCGTAAATTTTAGCAACGCAATAAATTTATAAAAATTTATAACTTTTTATTAAATTCTTTTTATCTATTCTATTATATCAGCAATAAGCCTAAAAAACAACAAAATAAACACGCTTTTATAAATAAAAATTTTGTCTTGCGTAAATTGCGTCGATTTTTATTCGCGTTAAATAATTTAATAAAAATTTACGCGTTTTTCAATGCTTTTAAATATTCGAATATTTGACTTTCGAAATTAAGACCGTATCTTGCCTCGGTTTTGTCTTTTGCGGTTTGAGCGATAGCGTTTTTTGTAAAATCGGCAGAGATTTTTACCGATTTTTCAACCGAAAGTCCGTTTGCGAGCGCACCTACGAACGCGCCTGCGTAAACGTCGCCTGCACCGTGAAAACTGCCTTTAATCATTTCGGTAGAGTAGGTGTGTATTTTTTTGTTTTCGTCGGTAAAGTAAACGGTGTTTTTTTCGCCTTCTTCGCAACCTGTAATAGATGATTTTGCGCAAATTTTATTCAACTTTTCAAGTACGAGTTTATAGTTTTTTGCATCGTTTCCGTTATAATCCGTATGGGTTAAAAGGCACGCTTCGGTAATGTTGGGCACAATGTAGTCTGCAATTTCGCATAAACCTTTCATTTCTTTTACGAATTCGTCGTTAAAGTGTGCGTACAGTTTGCCGTTATCGCCTAAAACGGGGTCTACGACCATAATTCCGTCGTCTTTTAAAAGTTGGGCTTTTGCCGCTTTTACCATTTCGACTTGTTCTATGCTTCCTAAATAGCCGCTTATTATTATGTCGTATTTTAAGTTTAAAGTATTCCAATGTTTTATGATTTCGGGAATATCTTCGCTTAAATCTCTAAACGTGTAGCCGCTGAAACCGCCGGTGTGCGTAGATAAAATAGCGGTGGGTAAAATATCGCAAGTATAACCTGCCGCCGAAATGATAGGCAGTGCCACCGTAAGCGAACATTTTCCTACGCAAGAAATATCGTTTATTGCTAAAATTCTCATAAATTAACCTTCTTTTATTTTTTGTAGTATTAAAATCGATTTTTATAAAAAAATTATAACTATAAAATAGGTAATTGTCAATCGATAGAGTATTTTCTTTGTATAACGTTTTTTTATGTTATACTTAATAAAAAAGTATGATGTTTCGTATTTCGAATACGAAAAGTAAAAATACGAGTTTTGTAGGTTTGTCAAACATATGAGACTGTTTTTAGGAAAAAATTTTAATTATG
>CAYTNZ010000198.1:0-1501 GCA_964439285.1 uncultured Clostridia bacterium
GGCGGTCGCCTTCTTCGCAGCAATATCCGTCTATTCCGTAGCCCACGCCGTTGATAAATTTGTGTTTTTTGCCGTTAACGGTAACGTAGGGCAGATTTTTTAAATAATCGTTGAGCGGAATAAGTTTATCCGTCGCGGCGACGTCGCGAGCAAAATCGTTGCCGCTCCCGCAAGGGAAATAGAATAGTTCTTGTTTGGCGTTTATTCCGTCGGTCGCGTTGATAAAGTGATTAAGTGTCCCGTCGCCGCCGCACAGCGCGATGCGCGCTCCGAAAGGCACGCTGTTAAAAAAATCGCTGTAATTCGTTATCGTGGTTACGTCGGTGAACTTGAAGTCGTCTTCGGGATAAAGCGCGGTAAGAGTTTCCGCGTTGCTTTTGCCGTTGCCGTTGTCTGCAAACGGATTGTAAAGCGCTATGTAATTCATAAAAAATTCCTCGTATGTTTTTATTGCGCATATTGTCGAAATGCGCGTTAACGGGCTTATAGCCACGCTTTTATATTATCGATTGAAAAAAATTTGCTTAAATTTATGCCGTAAAGCGCGGGGTGAAATAAAAATATTCGCAGTTTATCTGCGGTCGTTTCTTCTTCCGAAAACGGTTAAAACGTAAATTAAAAATCTTAAAAAATACACAAGTGAAGTCAAAAGCGACGCGAGATAGGTTAGCGCGGCGGCGGATAAAACTTCGCTTGCGCCCGAAATTTCGTCGGGTGCCAAAATGCCTTCGGCTAGCAACATTTTTTTGGCGCGTTTGCTTGCGTTAAGTTCGACCGGCAAAGTTACAAGCGCAAAAAGAAGAGATAATCCGTATAGAATTACGCCTACCATTGCTACGTAAAACCCTACGTTTGAGCTTGCTTCTATCGTGATTATATCTATAAGCACGCCTAAAATCACGAGCGGCATCGCCAAGCGGGAGCCGAAGTTGACGAACGGAACGAGGGCGGTTCTGATTTTATAAAAAACGTATCCGTTTTCGTTTTGCATAACGTGCCCCACTTCGTGTGCGGCAACGGCTACGGCGGCAACGCTGTCGTTCCCGTAAGTCGATTCCGACAAATTAACTATGCTTTTCGTCGGGTGGTAGTGGTCGGTCAAGCTGCCTTTTATGCGACCTACGGAAACGTCGTAAACTCCGTTGGAACGCATAAGGCGAACAGCCGTGTCGTACCCGGTCATGCGGGAGCGATTGGTGCGCCTGTTGTTTTTCGCAAACGCCGAGTTAACTTTCGCACTTGCCAGTAGCGAAAAAATAGAACATAAAACTATTGCTCCTAGAAACCATAAATAATCTTCCAAATACAAAATTCATTACCTCCGTCGTTATTTTTCCGTTTTACGATAATATTTTATGCTTACGAGTTTCAATTTTTCGTCAACAAACTTTCAATTTTAGTTGAAGTTTTAAATTTTTCCGTCAATTTTCGTCGAATAAGTTTTGTGAGTGCGTTATAATGAAGTTTTTTACCCAAAATTTAGTATATTCGTAAAGGTCGT